>CAZJDL010000058.1:0-19480 GCA_964544755.1 uncultured Pseudomonadales bacterium
AGGGATTCAGCGGCCCTTGGAGTGCTGACGAACCTCTATCTGGGGATTTGGGTACACTAGCTAACTTGCGCGCCGCCGCCAACTGCGCTAAGTTGCGCGGCTTCCCTTTTAGAACCGCTCCACACAGAGAACTATTGCAATGACTACACCTTTTGTGGCTGTGTTAATGGGCTCCGATTCGGATTTACCCGTCATGGAAGCCTGCCTCACCGTATTGACCAAATTCGACATTCCGTTTGAAGCGAAAATCACATCGGCGCATCGCACTCCCGAGCAAACTCGCGCCTATGTGCAAGACGCAGAACAACGCGGTTGTACGGTGTTTATCGCCGCGGCCGGCATGGCTGCCCATCTGGCGGGCGCGGTGGCCGCGCATACGGCCAAACCGGTGATCGGAGTGCCACTGGAAGCCAGCTTGCTGGGCTTTGACTCGCTGCTGTCTACCGTGCAAATGCCGCCCGGTATTCCGGTGGCTACCGTTGCAGTGGGCAAACCCGGTGCGAAAAACGCGGCGCATTTGGCGGCGCAAATCCTGGCCCTGCAAGATGCGGAACTGGCCCGGCGAGTACAGCAAGAGCGCGCTGCAAACGTTGCGGCGGTAGCACAAAAAGACGCCGCATTGCAGCAAAAATTGAAGCGCTAGACACATGAGTTTCAAGCTGCGCTATGTTGCTAACGCCGTCGCGTCGGGTGGTATAGTCGCTTACCCCACCGAGGCGGTTTGGGGCTTGGGCTGCGATCCCGACAACCCGGACGCGGTGTTACGCTTACTGCGACTGAAACAGCGCGATTGGCGCAAAGGTTTAATACTGGTTGCCGCCTCAATGGCGCAATTCGAGCCGTATTTGAGCGCGCTCAGCGCCGCGCAACGGCAGCAGCTGGCGCTGAGCTGGCCCGGGCCGACCACCTGGCTTGTTCCTCACAATGGCAGCGTGGGAATAGGTCTTTGCGGTGATAATTCAAGCGTTGCGCTGCGAGTGAGCGCTCACCCCGTTGTCCAGGCGTTGTGCAACCTTTGCGGCGGCCCGCTGATATCGACGTCGGCAAACCCCGATGGTTTGGCACCGGCGCGCGACCGCTTGACAGTACAGCGCTATTTCGGCGACGCTGTCGATGCTCACGCACCCGGGGCATTGGGCGGTGCGAGCCAACCCAGCGAAATACGTGATTTGGTATCCGGTAAAATTATTCGGCGAGGCTAGATGACCGAACCCATACTCAATAAAACCGCCGTTAAAGAGTACCTGCAAAACCTACAGAACAGCATTTGCTCGGCACTTGCAGCCGCCGATGGCAGCGCGGAATTTAAAGCCGATGTGTGGCGGCGTGACGAGGGCGGTGGCGGCGACTCACGCGTACTGGCCGATGGCGCCGTGTTTGAAAAGGCCGGGGTTAACTTTTCGCATATCCACGGTAGCACGTTGCCGCCCAGCGCCAGTGCCCGCAATCCCGAACTGGCTGGCCGCAGTTTCGAGGCGCTCGGTGTATCGCTGGTGATTCACCCGCAAAATCCGTTTGTGCCCACTACGCACGCGAATGTGCGCTTCTTTATCGCCGAAGATGCTGACGCCGATCCCATCTGGTGGTTTGGTGGTGGTTACGACCTAACGCCGTACTACGGTTTTGACGAAGATTGCGCGCATTGGCACCAGGCCGCCAAAGCGGCGTGCGCGCCGTTTGGCGCCGAACTTTACCCGCGCTGCAAGCAATGGTGCGACGAATATTTTTATATCAAACACCGCAGGGAAGCGCGCGGCATAGGTGGTCTGTTTTTCGATGACCTCAATGAACAGGGTTTCGAACAGACTTTTGCCTTTATCCGCTCGGTTGGCGACAGTTTTCTGGAGGCGTACCTGCCCATCGTGCAGCGCCGTAAAACCGTCAGCTATGGCGCACGGGAACGCCAGTTTCAACTGTACCGGCGCGGTCGCTATGTCGAGTTTAATCTGGTGTACGATCGTGGCACCTTGTTCGGTTTACAGAGCGACGGCCGTATCGAGTCGATTTTGATGTCGCTGCCGCCGCTGGTGCGCTGGGACTACAATTGGCAACCGCCCGCTGGCAGCGCCGAAGAGAAGCTATACAATGATTACCTGCGTGCCAGGGACTGGGCATGAAGACAACATGCCATGGACTGCCGTAAAGCGCATGGACCAGTATGCTGTTTTCGGCAACCCCATTGCGCACAGTATGTCACCATTAATCCATCGCCTGTTCGCCGAGCAAACGGGTGAGCCAATGCAATACGCAACGCAACTGGTCGCGACCGATGAATTTGTAAGTGCGGCGCGAGCTTTCTTTACGGTGGGTGGTAAAGGCCTGAACGTTACCCTGCCATTCAAGCAAGACGCCTGGCGCTGCGCCGATTATCGCAGTCCGCACGCCGAGCGCGCCGGCGCGGTCAATACGTTGGCGGTGCAGGCCGACGGCACAATTTTTGGCGCTAATACCGATGGTATAGGGTTGCGCAACGATATCGGCGAAAACCTTGGATGGGAAATCGCTAGTAAGCGTTTACTACTCGTTGGAGCCGGAGGGGCCGCGCGTGGCGTGCTACAACCGTTGCTGCAGGCGGGGCCGCACTCGTTGACCATCGTCAACCGCACGGCTAGCAAGGCGATCAAACTGGCGCAGGAGTTTCGCGATCTCGGGCCAATAAAAGCCAGCAGTTTCGCTGCGCTGCAAGGCGAGCAGTTTGACCTGATCATCAATGCGACAGCCGCAAGCTTACAGGGCGAGCTGCCGCCGCTGGCAAACGATATTTTGAGCGATGGCGGTTGCGCCTACGATATGTTGTACGCTGCGATGCCGACACCGTTTAACGTCTGGGCCGAGAAGAATGGCGCGCGCCATGTCGCGGATGGCCTGGGAATGTTGGTCGAACAAGCGGCCGAATCCTTTTTCATCTGGCGCGCGGTGCGGCCCGATACCACGCCATTGATCAAAATAGCCAGAGCAGCGCTGGAAAAGAACGGTGCGGCCGGCTAACCCGCATTTGTATCAATAGAAGATACTGCTAAAGATCAAAATTAGTTGTATAAACCCTATCGAGCGATAGACGCTAGCACTTATCTAAAACGTTATGACTTGTCATTTTCACGCAGCTGTTGTTATTGCGCTTCTGATGCTCTCCCTCGGGGCGCCACCCGTGATGGCGAGAGCACTCGAAGACCGCAACTGGGTCGAGGTGCGCACCGCTAACTTCCGTGTACGTAGCCTCCTTAACGAAAAGGATACGCTCAAGTTGGCTCGCCATCTCGAGACGTTTCGCGCGGCGGTCTTGGTCGTCGCGAACATCAATCGTACCAACGCGCCGATTCCTACCGAGATATATGTTATGCGGAGGGGAAGCGACTTCAAGAGCTTCGGGATTGATCGGGACACGGCAGGAGTTTTTATGCCTGGCCTTCGTAACAACACGATTCTCTTGCGTGATTCGGACGGAACGCAGGAAACCACTACCGTATTGCACGAGTATGCGCACTACCTGGTTAGCAATCATGGTAACCCGCAATACCGGGCGTTGCTCGAAGCGGGCAAGCACGACCTGGAAGCGTTCGAGGAAGCCTTTGGGATCACGGCGCGACAGCTCAGCCGCGACGTTAAGCGTTACCTCAACAATGGCTCGTCTAGATTTTTTACCTTCGAGACCGATAAGTTTTTGCCCGCCTTCAAAGCCGATGTCGCCAAGCTGACCCGGGAACAGGTGTCGTTAGGTCTCGCCAGGATTACCCTCGAGCGCGGCGAGCTAGACCGAGCCGCGCACTGGTTCACAATTGCTCTGGCAAATGAGCGTACACGGTCGCGCGCCGAAGCCGGCTTTGGTGATGTGCTCAAGTTTCGCGGCGAGTTCAAAGCCGCTCAGCCGCGTTTTGAGCAGGCCCTCGCGTTAGCGCCGAACGATCCGTACAGCCAACTCGACATTGCCGAATATTGGCATTATCGCGCTATGAACGCTGACGAAGCGACTGGCCGTAAGGCGTTCCTTGAGAGCGCGCGCAGCCACTATGTCAAGGCCTGGAAGCTCGACGATTCGATGCCCGAAACTTACGCGATGTATGGGCAGACCTTTCTTATGCAGGGCCAGTACGTTACTGCGATCGAGATGCTCGAGGAGGCTGAGAGACTTCTGCCCGCTAACCTAGATATCCGCCTGATACTTGCGGAGGCATATGCTGGCGCTGGTCTAAAAGAAAAGGCTATCGAAGCCGCTCGCTCGGTGCTGGTGTGGAGTCATGGCGACGACGGCATGGCTAGCCGAGTTCGCGAAATTCTCGCTCAGCTTGACTCCGGGACCGAGTAGCTTGCCACCCGTCAGGCTGCGAAAGATGTAGCGTAGCGGGGGTATCCTTCACTCCCCGTAACTATTACAAATTTCCCTCTACTGCATCCAGGAACCCGCACATATCGACGATTTTTTCTTTGCCAGGATTATCCGTCTTGCCTTGCAGATCGCCAGTAATGATTCCCTGGCCTACCGTGTCGATGAGCGCGCGTTTTAAACGATCAGAATATTGACCAAGCTCCGCGTTGCCCTCGCGTTTTGCCAAGACTTCTAACGTGTTTGACAAGGCGCACAACAAGGCCGATGAATTGAAGTAGGCTTCCTTGCCTTCCGTTGCCAAGTATTTGAGATAGAGATCATGCGCCGTGCCGTGAGGTGCTTCAAACAGCATAGTGCCGTCTTTACTCTCGATGATTGAACTCGCCGTCGCAAGGCTGCCACCCAGCGCTGCCGAGATGTCTGAAAAAATATCTCCATCGAGATTCTGCGCAGGGTACAAAGCGTTCCTGGGTGGATCGGTAATCATTTTTATTAGCTGCCTTGAGGGGCGCATAATCATAAAGGATGGCGGCGCGGTTTGATGACTTGCCAGGTCTTTGCGAACGTCGGTGATGACAGTGCTGAACACATCGTCGTAATCCATATACTCCCGTTTGAGGCCGAAGTACACTTCCTTGCCCTTCACCGATGCATCACGAAAGACCTGCGTGATCCAGTCCTTAATGGCTTCACGGTCGTTGGACATGAACAAAATAGGGTCGTTCTTTTTCACCTTTCGGGCATGTTTTTCGTCACCGTCGAGGATGACCTTGATAATGCCATCCTCTTCGGCGGGCATATTAAAGCTGCCGTACTGGTCACCGCCGCCAGCGCTCATTCGTGAAATAGATATGTGGGTTTTACGCAGGGGAATGCCGTACTTTTTCAATGCAGTCACCAGCTTGGACAGCTTGCGCCCGGTAGTATTATCCGGCACCCCCCACAGTGCGCGCTCGGGTGGATTGGCAATGATGCGCGCCGCCTGTGCGTCGATAAGCTCATAGTGATAATCCAGTCCGTGTTGGCTGAATTCGCCCTTAAACTCGTTGCTAAAAATAGTTTCAATCGCCGCATGCATGACACCGTCATAGCCAGGAATCACCGTGTCTTTTAAGCCGAGATACGCGTCTCTGTTTTCGTTCAGGGCGCGTTGGAAAAAATTGCGCGCCCATGCTTCTACCGCGGAGATATCGTTAGTGGCGATTAGCCAGGGGTCACCCTTGTTGATAGTGCGACGGTGCAGCTCGACGGGGTCGCCGCTGCTGCCGACAAAAACAAGCTTGGCGACGCCGGTCGCGCTGGAGAGCTCGTTATGACTATCCTTGTTACCGCCACTGTCCATCGTGTCCACGACGATATCGCGTCCTCTCCACTCTGGAAGGGAGACCTTGATATTGTCGAACTGAATATCCTCACGCGTGATATTGCCGCCAATGCCTTTGCGAATCGCTCCGTTGGGTGACTTGGTCGCCAGTTTGTTCAGCTCTTGTCGCTTTACTTGCGGGTGTTTGGCCAGCAGTTCTTCGAACTGATCACGGTTAACGGTAATGCCGGCGTTCTTGATGCCTACGCCATGTTTTTTTAACGCCTCAATCGCCTCGTGTATAACCTTGCCATTGGTAAGCATGCGACTCTCCGCCGAGAGATCAATTTCAAGCAGCGTAATATCCAGTTTGCTAGTCACAAATTGCGTCAGAATACGCTCGAACGCCACCTGCGCCATTTCGTCCCCATGCAGAATAACCAGTGGCGCCCCGACTTTGATTTTATTACCCATGCGTTGCCCCCAGCTCCGCAACAGAAGTTATTCGTTAATGCCCAACAATTCCACATCAAATATTAGGGTGGAATCGGGGCCGATAACACCCATTGCCCGCTCGCCATACGCCAGGTCACTGGGAATAAACAAGCGCGTCTTTTCACCCACAACCATCAGTTGCAAACCTTCGGTCCAGCCTTTGATCACCTGATTGAGTCCAAACTCAATCGGTTCACCGCGCTCCACCGAACTGTCGAATACGGTACCGTCGATCAGCGTGCCGTGGTAATGCACTTTTACCCGGTCGGTTGGACCCGGGTGTTCAGCTCCCGTCCCCTCTTGCAACAGTTTATGTTGCAAACCAGACGGCGTCGTATTGATGCCATCCGCCCCTTTGTTGTGCGCTAGAAATTCTACACCTTGCTGCATGTTCGCGTCTCCCGCTCTTTTGTTACTGATCGATCGTTGATAGAAGAAGGCCACTAACGCAACGACAACAACGGCAATGATAATTTTCGCCATGATACTGTTTCCAACCTGTTCCGTTCAGCGCCATCGCCTCTTCGTTCAGCAAGCGTAACACACCGTGCGCTGTGCGACACAGTAGCCGGCGTTTCTATTCTTCGGCGTTGAGGCTGATTACGAGAACCGTAGCCTGTTCAGAGTTCTGGGGAAAAATCGGCATCTCATTTTCACTCGTTATAATCGATAGCCTACGCTACGCTAGCATTCGATGATGCGATCAGAGAACCGCAAAAGCGGAAGACATGTCACGGTTATTTGCTTCCTTCAATGCTTCAGGAACGCGGGGCCTATCGCCTATTGTTTTGTGCTACCCTGACGACTTATCGACGATGGGTTCGCCTCACCACCCACGTAAAACCAGCGTCCACCAACGCGCATAAATGCAGATTTTTCGTGCAGAACCTCCATCTCGCCGTTTTCATCGTGGCTTTTGTCATTGCGATAATAGGCTTTAAACTCTACCATGCCCTCATCGCCGCTTTGCGATTTGCGTAACACTTCCAGTTTCACCCACTCGCAAGATCGCTCCGAAAGCGCTTCCACCGTTAAACTCTTAGTGGTGGCTGAAAACCAGGTGCGCAGCAAATACTCGCCATAGCCACCCAGGGCATAGGCGCTATAACGTGAACGCATTAACTGCTCTGGTGTTTTGGCGTGTTGTTCGCCGCTTAAAAAACGCTTGCAGTATTGGCTGGAAGTTTTGTTACTTCCACAGATACAGAGATTATTCATTGGATTGTACAAAGTTGCGGCTAAGTACGTCTATTTCAAAATAGCGTATATTGTCGCAAACAACCCGTTCAACGCAATACACATTCCGGAGGTGACATGAAACCAATGGCTTTAGACTTGCAAGGGTGGCAGGTGCCTGCATTAGGCCTCGACCGCATGGGCATGCCGGAGTTTTACGGGTATGGCGACGAGACCGAAAACCCGCACTCGCTGGCGCGCTGATTAGATGATTGCGCATGCTAAACTCGCCGCGCTAGTCATGATGGCGACGATAATTCCGCTGCAAGCGAGCGCCGACTGCGTTGTTCTCCTGCACGGGCTCGCGCGCACCGCTAAATCAATGAGCAAACTTGCAACCGCCTTCGATGCTCGTGGCTACAAGGTTGCTAACGTCGACTACCCTTCACGGAAAATGCCTATCGAGGAGCTCGCCGAAATTGCGGTGGAGAAGGGCGTCGGTAGATGTGGCGTTACCGCAGCAGAGAAGATTCATTTTGTTACGCATTCTTTGGGTGGCATTATTGTGCGTTACTACCTGGCGCACAATCAGCTACCGCGCCTGGGTCGTGTAGTGATGCTCGCCCCTCCCAACAAAGGCAGCGAAGTGGTCGATAAAATAAGCGGTTATCCCGGCTACTCTCTTCTGAACGGCCCGGCGGGTTCGCAGCTTGGAACGGGTGAGGGGAGTATCCCTTCCAGGCTTGGCCCGGTGACTTACCCGGTCGGCGTCGTTGCCGGAACTCGCACTATCAATCTCTTGTTGTCACAGTATCTTCCCAATCCCGATGATGGCAAGGTGTCAGTTGAAAGCACGAAAGTCGAAGGTATGACGGACTTCATCGAAGTCCCGGTTTCCCACCCATTCATCATGAGAAGAAAAGGGGTGATCGAACAAGCACTCACCTTTATTGAAACCGGCACGTTCGCGCATAATTGAACCTAACAAAATGCTCAAGTTGTCGCTACGATTCTGAGTCAGTCTCTACGATCGTCTCGCCGTAGACCTCCCGTACTTGAATGGCATCGGTGCCGGTAGCGGCGAGGATATCGGAAATCACGACCACCTTGTCGCCGGGCACGAAGTTCTCCCGAGCAAGCAGAATGCGAAACGCATTGCCGAGCGTTTTCTCCGGATCCCGACTGAAGTTCGCGCGATAGCTCAACACATTACGATTCAGCGCCAGTTGTCGTCGTGTGCGGCTGTCGTTAGTAAATGCATAAATCGTCGAATGTTCAGGGTGGCAATTGGTCACGAAGTTCGCCATCTTGCCTCGCCGGGTGACGACCACTATACCTTTGGCGTGCATTGACTCGGCCAGGTGCACTGCGCTGGCGGCGATGTTTTGCTTATTGTCGTCCAGCGCTAACCTGTCCGTAAAGCGCAGACCGAGGTAGCGCTCTGACTCGCGGGCAATTTTGTCTAATGCCGCTAAACATTTGAGCGGATACTTGCCGACCGTAGTCTCTCCCGACAGCATCACCGCATCGACCTCTTCGTAAACCGCGTTCGCAACATCGGTGACTTCGGCGCGGGTCGGCATAGGGTTTTCAATCATCGACTCCAGCAAGTGGGTGGCGACGATAACACGCTTGCCCGCTTGCGCGCATGTGCGTACGATTCGGCGTTGTACATTGGGTAATTCATAGAAGTTAATCTCCACGCCGAGGTCGCCACGCGCCACCATGATGCCGTCGGCGGTGGCGACAATGTGTGCCAGGTTTTTTACTCCTTCCGCGTCTTCAATTTTGGCGATGATTTTGATTTTACGCCCCTTGTTACCTAACACTTCACGGAGTTGGTGGATATCGTCCGCTTCGCGCACGAAGGACAGGGCGATAAAGTCGACTTCCTGTTCCATGCCAAACAAAATATCTTGCCGGTCTTTGTCGGTAATGGCAGGTAGATTGACGCGTACTCCGGGCAGATTGACGTGGCTTTTGCTTTTGAGAAAACCGCCATCCACTACTCGGCAGTGCATGCGACGGTCGTGCTTGTCAAGCACCTGCAGGTTGATCAGGCCGTTATCGACAGTAATTTTATCGCCCACTTGTACCGCGCTGATAATATCGTCGTAGTCGATTTGTATCGAGCTTTCTTCAACGTCCTCGGCGCCACGTACGACGATGGAAATTTCGGAGCCTTCCTGCAGGTTGAGGTTGGTGGAAAGATGGCCAGTGCGAATTTCTGGGCCTTGCGTGTCGAGTAGAACAGGTACCGTGTAGGGCATTTTTTTATTCAACGTGCGAATGGCCTTGATGACCCGGCGGTGCGAGTCGTGGTCACCGTGCGACATGTTCAGGCGCGCTACGTTCATGCCTGCCGCGCACAGCTTTTCCAGCATGGGGTAGGAACTGGTGGCAGGGCCAATGGTGCAGATGATTTTGGTTTTGCGCATGATTACGTTGCGTGCGGCGAAATTACATGTGCAATGATATGCTTAAAGGCGTACCTCGGCTACGGATAATTGTAGTACGTTATTGCGGTAAAGCGCTGTAACTGTCGACCAAGGGTTGCAGGTCGGCAAAGCGCACAGACACTTTTTCGTGTATGGCACTGGCTGTCCGGACGGCGTCGACGCGTTCGGCAGCGACCACATCGGGGCGGCCCTGCCGAGCTTCCAGCCGTTTTTCGTCGCTTACGTACGTTGATGAGAGGGTGACTGTTGCTGCGCATGCCAGGATGTGAGATGTCCATTCGCTTAGCCACGATCCTTTAGGTGAAGCTAATGTAACGTACAGTGCCCACACTCAAAAGTCATGCCCTCATGGGCAAAATAGTTGAAAAGGAAAAGCAATGAAAACCCTTCTGGTTTTGGCGCTGTCCCTACAATGTCGTGTCGAGTACGTGACAAATTACCGACTTTCTAATCCCGCGTGGTGCTAACATTAGCTCGAATATTACAGGAAGGTTCAAGCGCGGCTTTAGTGTCCCGAGGACTATCGTAATAACAATATAGTCGTGCAGTGAGAATGTCGGTGGCCGCGAGCAGTGTTTTGTGCACGCGCTTTTATAGACTGGCCGGTGTGGCGTTAAAGAGGATCAAGGGATATGAAGTTTGTCAAAACACCGCTGGTCGACGCCTTCGTGATCGAGCTCGAACCCATGCGCGACGACAGGGGCTTTTTTGCCCGTGGCTGGTGTACTCGCGAGTTCGAAGAGCGCGGACTGGTATCGAAAATTGTGCAGGCTAATGTTTCGTACAATAAGAGCACGGGCACGCTGCGTGGCATGCACTACCAGGTGGCGCCTTACGAGGAGGCGAAACTGGTGCGCTGCACCCGCGGCGCTCTCTATGATGTGATTATCGACTTGCGGCCCGAGTCCGCTACCTATGGTCAATGGTATGGCGCTGAACTCAGCGCAGAGAATCGAAAAATGCTATATGTTCCGCCCGGGTTCGCGCATGGGTATCAAACCTTGGAAGATGGTACCGAAGCTTTCTATCAAGTGTCCGAATTTTACGCGCCAGGGGCCGAGCAAGGTATACGATATAACGATCCAAAATTCGCAGTCGAATGGCCGCAAGCGGTGCAGGTGATTTCTGAAAAGGATGCAAGCTGGCCAAACTATAGCGATTGATTTTTCTGCCAGCCTGCCAGACCATACGTCGATGGTGCTTTAAATAGGGCGGGAATATCGAATGACTGCGCGCGCGTCCGCTGCGAAACCGACTTTGTATCTCAACCACTCAGACTGTGAACTGCACGACATGGGTGCTGGCCATCCAGAGTCACCGCAGCGCTTGCGCGCTATCCAGCAACTGGTTACGGCGACCGACTGGAATGGCGCGGTTCAGTTCGAGTCTGCCCCCTTGCTCGATGTTAACGGTTTGCAGTCGGTACACCCCGGCCATCACGTTCAAGCCGTGCTGGAGAAGTCGCCGGCCGAAGGCGTGGTCGCGCTGGATGCAGATACCTATATCAATCCACACAGCACCAATGCTGCGCTCCGCGCGGCCGGCGCCGCGGTGCATGCCACCGATCAGATTCTCGAACAACGGGTGCAGAACGCGTTCTGTGCGGTGCGCCCGCCCGGCCATCACGCAGAATCCAGCATCGCGATGGGCTTTTGCCTGTTTAATTCGGTAGCGCTGGCGGCAGAGCGTGCGCTGCACTTCGGCCTGCAACGCGTGGCGGTGCTGGATTTCGACGTACACCACGGCAACGGCACCGTGGAAATATTTCAGCACCGGCCCGAGGTGTTGGTCTGCTCGAGTTTTCAGTGGCCGTTTTACCCCGGCAGATACGACCAGGTCGAACGGCAAAATATTGTGCTCTCACCGCTGCCGGCGGGGGCTGCTTCGGCCGAGTTCAGGCAAGCGATAGAACGCGATTGGCTACCCGCCGTGCGTAATTTTCAGCCAGAAATGATTTTCGTGTCGGCCGGCTTTGACGCCCACAAGGATGATCCGCTAGGCGGCCTGCGGCTCGTCGACGAAGACTACTACTGGATAACCGCGCTGATTAAAGACTGGGCCGGCACCTGGTCCGAACACCGAGTGATGTCAATATTGGAGGGTGGCTATGACCTGAACGCGCTGGCGCGCAGTGTCGTGCAACATATCAGGGCGCTTACCGGCTAAACTGGCGTGACTGGGTTTGACGCCAGTTTATGAACGGCGCCGGCATTCCTGCGTGCATGATAAGGCCGCCTCGGGCAAGATATAATCACAAAAAGATTTATCCGAATTGTCGAAAACGGGGCGTACCATTCGTCTTTAAGGTGTACGCCCCAAAAGGGGTGGACTGTATCGAACAACCTTGGAGAGAAATCATGCAATACATGTTATTAATCTACGCCGACGAAGCAGTAGAACCGGTTCCGGGCACTCCTGAATTCGGGGATTTTATGCAAGGCTATGGTGCCTTTACCGAGGAAGTGAAAGGCAAGGGCCTGATGGTGGCAGGTGATGCGCTTGACAGCGTCAGCACCGCCACCACTGTGCGAGTGAGAAGCAACAACACAGAAACAACCGATGGCCCATTTGCCGAAACCAAGGAGGCCCTGGGTGGCTATTACCTGTTGGATTGCAAAGACCTCGATGAAGCTATTCAATGCGCGGCGAAAATCCCGTCCGCAAAGCTTGGCTCAATCGAAATTCGCCCGGTCAGGATTTTCGATTAGCGGCTTGCAGTGTCCGCAGTGAACGCTCAATAGCGCATGCAGCGGCAAACACAAGCGATTATCGAGCAGACGGTCAGGCAGGAGTGGGGCCATATTTATGCCGGCCTGGTGCACCACCTTGGCGATTTTGATGTTGCCGAGGACGCGCTGCAAGAGGCTTTGCTGGTGGCCCTGGAACGCTGGCCTGTCGATGGCATACCGAACGTTCCGCGCGCCTGGTTAATGCAGACTGCGCGCCGCAAGGCGATCGATCATCTACGCCGCCGCAGTAACTTCGAATCCAAACGTGCCGATCTGGCCTTGCTGGCTGAGCTTGAACAACGGGAGGAGGGTGACATGAGCGGGGAGCAGGCTATTGGGGATGAGCGGTTGCGGCTGTTGTTCACCTGTTGTCACCCAGCGCTCGCACAACAGGCGCGTGTTGCACTTACCTTGCGAACGCTCGGCGGCTTATCTACCGCCGAGGTCGCGCGAGCGTTCCTGCTGCCGGAAACCACGCTGGCGCAACGCCTGGTGCGAGCCAAACGCAAAATAAAAGCGGCTAACATACCTTACAAGATACCCGACCCCGAGCTGTGGCAAGAACGGTTGAGTTCGGTGCTCGCGGTTATTTATCTGATCTTCAACGAAGGCCATACCGCCACAAGAGGCCCGCTGTTAAGCCGAGAAGATTTAAGCGCCGAGGCGATTCGCCTATGCCATATTTTGACGGGCTTGATCCAGAATGAGCCGGAAGTCATCGGCCTGCTAGCGCTGATGTTACTCCACGATTCCAGGCGTAACGCGCGCATTAGCGACGAGGGATGTTACGTCACATTAGAACAACAGGACAGACAGCGCTGGGACAAGGAAAAAATAACGAGCGGCGTGCATAACTTAAAGAAAGCCTTGTCGACGCGGCAACCTGGCCCCTATCAAATTCAGGCGGCTATCAGCGCCGTACATGCTCAAGCCAGTTCCTTTGCCGCTACCGATTGGCACGAAATTATGTTGCTATACAACAAGCTGTACGAACTTCACCCATCGCCAGTGGTAAAGCTCAACGCTATTGTTGCTTTGTCATTTTGTCGCGGCGCAGAGGTTGGTCTCGATGGGCTGGCTGAACTGAAGAAACAAAGTGATCTTGACAGCTACCAGCCTTACCATGCCGCGCATGCGGACATGTTGCGCAGGGCCGGCCGCGTGCGCGACGCTATCGATGGTTACAACAACGCCATCAAGTTTTCCAGCAATGCCGTGGAGAAACAGTTTTTAGAGCAGCGCCGGCGAGACATGCTCAAGCAGAGACCGACTAGCTAACGCCTTCGTTTACCCGCAATATGGATTAATGCCGCCGGTTCGCCTATATTGGCTGCGGAACATTCGGCTGTAGCCGCCCGGCCAAGAGGAGAACGTAGCGATGCATTACAGGCTTCCCGCCCTGCTTACCCCCATTTTTCTGGTTCTGAGCATTTCAGCGCACGCCGACTGGATCAAAGACAGCGACGCTATCACCCTGGAAGTACTGAAAGCCCAGGCAAAGTTCTCGCCGGAGGCGGTTTCCGCCCAAGGGCTGGCCGCCTTCGATGCGGAGATTTTCGATGCCCGCGATGACGTATACCAACGTCAGCTGGACAACAATAAATACCTGCTTGCCGACCTGTCGCGCAAACTTCAAAAGCAGAAACAGGCCAAAATTCGTCAGGATATACAAATCCTGATCACGGCACTGGAGGATGAGAACGCGACCGCACGGCTCGAGCGGCAATACATGTTGCCCTATACCAACCTGTCGGAAGATCTTTTCGGGGGTTTCCGCGCGCTGCTTGACCCGCGCTCCGACAAAGCACGCTACCCGGCGGCGCTGCAACGACTGCGTAAATACACCGGCGAGGCCAAGGGCTACGAACCAATCACCGACCTGGTAAAGCAGCGTACCGCAGAGCGTTTCGCAAGCAAGAATTTGACGGGTCCCTACAAGAAACAAATACTGACGGACCTGGATAATACCGAGCGCTATGCGCAGGGCATGCGTGACCTGTTTCGAGACTCCGGGCTGCAAGGTTGGGAGGCAGACCTGAAGCTGCTGCTTGCGCATCTGGCAACGTACAACCAGTGGGTCAAAGAAGAAATTCTGCCGCGCAGCCGTGAGGAAAACCAGTTGCCGGAAGCCATCTACACCAACAATCTGAAAAATTTCGGTGTTTACGCGGTGCCGGAGGAACTGATCACGACCGCGCAGCATAATTACCAATTGTTGCGCAACCAGATGAAGGCAATTGCCCGCCAGATCGCTGCCCAGCGTGACTGGAAGAAAAACGACCTAGTCTCCGTGATTGCGGCGCTGAAGAAAGAGCAAATTCCGCCGCAAAAGATATTAGCGGTTTACCAACAACGGCTGGCCAGTCTGGAGGAGATTATCCGCCGCGAAAATATCATTACCCTGCCCAAGCGCGCTGCCAGCATTCGGTTGGCGACAGAAGCGGAGTCGGCGGCTGTGCCCGCGCCCTTTATGAGCCCGCCGCAACTTATCGGCAATACCGGGCAGTACGGTGAATTCGTGCTGGTGCAGAGCAATCCTGGCATGGAGGGTGAAGCGCAAATGGATGACTGGAGCCATGATGCGATCACCTGGAGCCTCACCGCGCATGAAGCGCGCCCCGGCCACGAACTGCAGTTCAGCAGCCTGGTGGAAAACGGCACCTCCATGGCCAGGGCTATTTACGCGTTCAATAGCGCCAATGCTGAGGGATGGGGGTTATACAGCGAGGCCCTCATGCAGGAATTCCTGCCGCTGGAGGGCCAGTTGTTCGCGCTGTATACTCAGCTAATGCGCGCTGCCCGTATGTTTATTGATCCTATGGTGAACACCGGGCAAATGACGCCGCCACAGGTTGTTGCTTTTCTCACCGAGCAGGTCGGCCTGTCCGTTGCCATGGCCAATTCGGAGGCGGATCGCTATTCCTACCGCGCACCAGGACAAGCCACCTCCTATTACTACGGATTTATCAACCTGATGCGCCTGCGAACCGAGGTAGAAACGGCGCTTGGGTCCAAATTTGACCAGCGCGAGTTCCACGATTTTATTTTGCGGCAAGGCTTGCTACCACCAAACCTGTTGCGAGAAGCCGTGTTGGAACATTTTGTGCAAGTGGGGAAATCCCAGTGAACGACACGCCGTGCCGGCAAACGCTACGCTGCCAAAACAGCGCTACGCCTGCTGTATGATCCCAAATCGGAACGGCTAAAAATTCAGCTTTTAAGTCGCACCTAAACGTTTTTTAACGCGCTTCGCACGGCGAAATCTTCGACTGCCAGTGTAATCAATTGATCAATTAATTCGCAGTAAGAGATGCCCGAAGCCTCCCACAGTTTTGGATACATGCTGATTTTTGTAAAGCCGGGAATCGTATTTAGCTCGTTAACATAAATTTGCCGGTCTTTGGTCAGAAACATATCGACGCGCGCCATCCCCGTTGCCTCGAGCGTCGCAAACGCTTGCAGTGCAATACTCTGTAGTTGTTTGGCTGTTGCTGCGTCGACATCCGCCGGTATCGACAAAGTCGTAGCGTTTTCGTCAACGTACTTTGCGGCGTAAGAATAGAATTCGTCCTGGGTAACGATTTCGCCGGGCACCGAAGCGACAGGATTGTCATTGCCCAATACGGCGCATTCGATCTCGCGGCCAGCAATGGTTTCTTCAACGATCACCTTCACATCGTAGGCGAAAGCCGCCGCCAGCGCGGCGTGTAATTCGGTTCGATTCGCGGCCTTGGAAATACCGACGGAGGAACCCATATTTGCCGGCTTGACGAACACCGGGTAGCCAAGCTCCGATTCTATCTTCGCCATGGTTTTAGCGTCGTCCGCCGTCCGCCGCAGCGCTACAAAATTTGCAACAGGAATATCGTCGGCGCGCAGCAGTCTTTTTGCGACATCCTTGTCCATGCAGACGGCGGAGCCGAGTATGCCCGAGCCAACGCATGGCGCGTTTGCCAGCCGGGCCAGTCCTTGAACAGATCCGTCTTCCCCATACGGGCCATGCAGCACGGGGAACAATACGTCGATTTGCTCGGCTGATTGATTGCTGGACAGGCTGGCGATCTGTGCCTGCCCGGCATTGGGCGCCAGCATGATTTTGTTATTGCTTTTGTTCAGTTCGATCGAGCGCGGATTTTCGGCTTGCAGTAAGGGTAAAGAGTGCTCGTCTAAATACCACGTACCGGTACGATCGATACCGATCAAAATGGGCTGGTATTTGTTCTTGTCAATCGCATTGATCACGTTGATGGCCGACTGCAACGACACCTCGTGTTCGGCCGAGCGACCGCCGAACAGGATCGCGACTTTTATTTTCTTGGTGCTCTTGGACGGCGTTGCTTGCACTGATAAATCTCGAAAAATTGTGAGCTGAGATGACGTTCTTCAGCCAGTTGAACGGACACGTATAAATAGTATGCCATATGCCTGCCGATTTGGCTTTGGTATAGTTGCCGCAATTGACACGTTATGCTTTGGTTTTTTACTATCGAGTGAGTGTATAAGAACGCATGAGCAACCAACCGGAAATGAGTTTAGAGCGCTTCAACAGAGACTATGAAAGCCAACCTGTATGGGACATTGGTCAAGCACAAAAGAGATTTATTGAAGAGTTTGATAAAGCCGCCCCCAAGTCTCCGGTGCTGGATATCGGTTGTGGTACGGGAGATTTGGCGATCTATGCCGCCAGCCTGGGTTGTGAGGTTTTGGGCATTGATTTTTGTTCCAAAGCGATTGAGATCGCTCAATCAAGAGCGCTTGAAAACAGCTCCACGGCAATGTTCAAGGTTTGGGACGCCTTTGAACTCGAAAAATTGGCCGGGCAATTCAGTACTATTTTGGACAGCTGTTTCTTTCACACGCTTGACGACGCTGCGCGACGAAAATATGTCGGTCAGTTAAGTAAAGTTATAGCGCCGGGCGGCAAACTATATTTGCTTAATTTTGCAGTGAACCTGCCAACCCCCAGTACGCCCATTGCCGTGACAGGAAAAGACATACAACAATTTTTTCAAGCTGGGTGGTCAATAAAGGAGATACAAACTTCAGAAGTAAGCGTGACATTTTGGCCAACCGGTATTCCGGCAACTTTCGCTTGTGTTGAAAAGAATGCTTAATGATCCATTTCAGGTTATAAGCGCAGGTCGCATTACGCGGCGCATTGCAAGCGCACATTTTGGGAGTGATAGCTCTCTGTATCGCTAAGCGCAACGGCTAAACCATGGATGACTGCCAAGTTTCGCCGTTGAGCCACGCGTCGCTTTTTCGGCTAACAATCCCCCAGGCGCTTGCCGCTGGACTTGACGCTCATTGTCATCTTTTGACCGCCCATGTCGCCGTCCATTTGCATGGTACCTTGCATGCTGTGGCCATCGACCGTCATGCTGCCGTTGAAAGTCATCTTCACTCCTTGTGCTTGTGCGCAGACCATATCGTACTTCATTGTGTTGCCAGAAACCTTGGTGTTTACTTCGCATTGATCCTTGGGCATGCCTTGCATTTGCGTTCTTGGGTCCAGTTCTGACTCTTTAATGCAATTTTTGCGGGTATCTGTGCGGGTGCCCATTAAGCTACTTTCGGTCGTTGTCGTGGTTTCCCACATGCCCGGGGTAATCGGTAGCCCTTCTGCCCACGCTGCGGCGTGGCCGATAACCATCAATAAAGAAAGTGCCGAAATAGTCGTCTTCATAGTCGAACCTCGATTGTATTTTGCAGATCTGTATTGGTATCTTAAGGTATGTCAGACCAGCTTGGCAGTGTACAAAGCACAAACAAAGCCACCAGAGACCAGAGACGACATAAGTGGCGCAATATGAGTCACTACCAGAGTTTTGACAAATTCTACACCTGGTGGTACCGCATCAGTGATGGTTCAATACTCGGCGATCTGCCATTCTATGAATTGTTTGCCCTGTCGCGCTGTGCGATTATTACGCAACATGTACCCGCGCGCGTGCTGGCAATAGGCGAGCAGCGCAAGCCTGATTTTGTTATCCCCAGCGTCACGGAGCTACACGAAAACGCTTGGGCAAGCCGCTAGGGTACTCAGTCCGCACAGGAGGATTTGTCATGGCGATTGGTGACAGAACCCGGCGCAGCCGGGTGTACAAAGAAGCATTGGGCCGCGCTAAAAATTTTATGGACGACCCCGGCAAACTCGACGGTTTGCTAGGCAAGGCGCAGGCCAAAGCCGAGCACAAGCAGCATGCGCTGCGCGAAATCTGGCACCAGGTGGGTTTGATGCTGGATTTGATTAAATACTACAGGCTGGGGGAATACCGCGATGTATCGGCCAAGTCGATGCTGCTGGTGATTGCCGCGCTGCTCTATTTTGTGATGCCCGCCGACTTGATTCCGGATATCCTGCTCGGTTTCGGCTACATAGACGATATTGCGTTGTTCGGCTGGACCATCAACTCACTCGCCGACGAGTTGAAGAAATTCGAGGCCTGGCTGGCGCTTCACCGTTCGCCCATCGGCGCGCCCAAGCAACCACGCGAAGGGCTGTTGATTGACGGCGAGTTGGCCGATGATTGAGAGCAGTATGCACCAATAAGAGATACCCCATGCAAACTCGCCTTACTCCGCCGCGCTCCCAGACGCCCAATCTAACGCATAGGATAAGCTTGGCGGGCGGCCCGCTATTGGCCGCCACACTGTACGTCTTGGTCTGGTCCCTCGACTTGGGAGGCGCCGCCAGTTGGACCGCCGCCGTCACCGGCCTGTGCGTGGTGTGGTGGATTTTCGAACCGATTCCCATACCCGCCACTTCGCTGCTCCCCCTTGCGATTTTTCCACTGGTTGGCGTGCTCAGCAAAGAGCAGGTGGCCCAGGCCTATGGCAGTAGTTTGATTCTGTTGCTGCTCGGTGGCTTTATTCTGTCGAAGGCGATGGAACACAGCGGCGCGCACAAGCGTCTCGCGCTCTATATGATTCGCCTGGTCGGTGGCGGCAGCAGCCGGCGTATTGTGGTCGGGTTTATGCTGGCCGCCGCCGT
>CAZJDL010000058.1:19580-24118 GCA_964544755.1 uncultured Pseudomonadales bacterium
TCGGTGGCGGCAGCAGCCGGCGTATTGTGGTCGGGTTTATGCTGGCCGCCGCCGTTCTCAGTATGTGGATATCGAATACCGCAACCGTACTCATGTTATTACCGGTCGCACTGGCGGTGCTGGCGCAGTCAGAGGATCCTGACCTCGCCTTACCGCTCATGTTAGGCGTTGCCTACGCGGCCAGCGTTGGTGGCATGGGCACGCCCATAGGCACGCCGCCTAATCTGGTATTCATGGATGTTTACCGCCAGCAATTCGGCAAGGAGCTGGGCTTTGTCAGCTGGATGGCGATCGCGGTGCCGGTCATTGTGCTGTTTTTGCCGGTGATAGCGCTCTGGCTAACGCGCAATTTGCGCTACAAGGGGACGTTGGTCTTGCCTGCGCTGGGCGCATGGAGTCTGCACGAAAAGCGGGTGTTGATCGTTTTCGCGCTGACGGCATTAGCTTGGGTAACGCGCAAGGAACCGTTCGGCGGCTGGAGCGGGTGGTTTAATCTGCCCGGCGCCAATGATGCATCGGTAGCGTTGCTTGCGTGCATCGCCATGTTCGTTATTCCCAATGGCAAGTCGGGCAGCTTATTAAACTGGCAAAAAGCCGCCGCTATCCACTGGGGTATTTTATTGTTGTTTGCTGGCGGCTTGTGTATTGCCAAAGCCTTCGATCATTCCGGCTTGGGACAAGCCTTGGCGTCTTTGCTGACGGTGCTGCAATCGGTGCCATTACTGGTATTGCTGCTGGCCTTGTGTTTGTTCGTCACTTTTCTGACCGAAACCACCAGCAACACCGCCAGTGCCGCGTTGTTGTTGCCCATTTTAGCCGCCGCCGCAAGCGGCATCGGCGTTGACGCGCAAGTGGTAATGTTACCCGCCGTGTTGAGCGCCAGCTGCGCCTTTATGCTGCCGGTCGCGACCGCACCCAATGCCATTGTGTTCGCTGGCGGGCACGTCACCACTCAGCAAATGGCGCGCGAGGGTCTGGTATTAAACCTGTGTGGCAGCGTTCTGATTGCCGGTTATTTTTATTTGCGTTTTTCGATATAAGACGATTTAACACTAGGTTTAACTATTCCAGCACGATTCGCTTGATCCTTAAAGACAGCTGCCGCGGCTCGCGGGCACGAAATAACTCAATCGCCTGCATGCAACACAACCCCAGCTTTCGGGTTTGCGCGCCTTCTCGAATGGCGTCGAGGGCGATGCTGATTTTGTTCGCCCCGGGTTGTAGCACTACATCCCGCCGATAGCCGTCTTCCCATTCATAATTGTAAATGCGGTCGAACAGCAGCAAACCCAGGGTCTCCTCTTGTTGCGACTCTGATTCCAGTTCGATATGCAGCATGGTATACGCTGTCCAATCGCGCTTGAAACCCTTGAACAGCAGCGAAGCAAACTCGTCGGCCTGAAACTGCGCTCGCGACCAGCCGCTGTGCCTGCCAGCCTCGCGCAGCGGATAGATATGGGCGTGCAGCCGAGTTACTAGCCCGTATTCCCAGTCTTCATCAAAATCCAGTAACACCGGCAATTGCGCATTGATATGGTATTTGATGTGCGCGGCCTTCGCGACCGGCAGAAACGCAAGCACCGGGACAATCAGCAGCGACACAAGGCACAGCATTTTTTTGCCGCGGCTCAAGCGTTGTACAGCTTGTAAGCTGTTGTCAAACAGCGCGTAGCAACCCAAAAATACCGTGATGCCCAATACATCGCGCAGCACATCCACGAGGTCGGCCGAACGCACGCCAAACACCTGCAGCACCTCGGTGAACGTGGCAATGCCTGTCGTGGTTAGAAAAGCGAGCAGGTATTGCATGCCGGCGCTGCGGATGCGTTGTCGTTGAGTGGCTTTTATCCAGTACAGTAAGCCGATCGCGAACACGCCAAACAACACGATGTGGCCGAAGTTGTTAATCTCGTTGATCAAGTGATCGCCGGAAGTGAGTGACGCCGATAGCAACAAAAAGAAAACGCAGACCACACTCAGCAGCAGCACGGCGTGCAGGTGGTGGTGTTTAGCGGTAGCCGATATCGTCACTTTGCCTGCTTGGTGTCTTTGCATCTGGTTTGATCAATCAATGGTGGCGAGCCTCGCTGCGCGACGAAAGTCGCACCTGCAAAAGCCTCGATCTATTCACGTTGTGGTGGGGGCGACTTTTATCGCGACAAAGCAGCAGGAGACCCGACTTACAGGCTGCCCTACAAGGCAAGCGCATCTTGCGCCGGAAGAAACGGGAGCCGATAGCCGCCCCGTTTCCGGTCGGGATTATGCAGCAGTTAAGGTCGTCAAGCTTTGCTGTGACTGCCATCGCATAGCGGAGCGCTGCCGGTGGCCTTGCAGCCACAGAAATACACGGTTTTCCTTTCCGTGGCGCTGTACTTAACCGGTGTGAACTCGCTACCCCGGTGCGATCCATCGCAAAGCGGCTGTTTGGCGCTCTTGCCGCAGGCGCACCAGAAGTAGTCTTTGCCCGCTTCAACTGTAGCCGCGAATGGCGTTTCGCTGGCTCGAATAGCATTTGACATAGTGTTGGTTGCCGCGAGCTAAAGTACCGCGAGAATAGCTTCGGCTGCGCTTTTTTCCAGTGCGCCGCCTTCCTCTACCGCCACATGTGTGACTTTGCCATTCTCGGTAACCAGGGCGAAGCGCTGCGAGCGCTGGCCCAAGCCGAAACCGCTGCCGTCCATGGTTAAACCCAAGGCTTGCGAAAATTCACAATTGCCGTCGGCCGCCATGATCAGATTCTGGGCATTGTGGGCTTTACCCCAGGCGTCCATCACAAAGGCGTCGTTGACCGCCATGCAGACGATTTTGTCGACGCCCTTGGCCTTAATGTCGTCGGCGTGCACGACGTAACCCGGCAAATGCGCTTCCGAGCAGGTAGGCGTAAATGCGCCGGGCACGGCAAATAACACGACCTTGCCGTTAGCAAACAACTCAGTGGTGGATAAATCTTCAGGGCCGTTGTCGCCCATCACGTTTAACGTCGCTTGTGGAATAGAATCGCCAACTTGTATAGCCATGTTGTTCTCCGTCTTGGTCAGTGCGCGCCAGGGCGACGCGGGTCATGCACGCATGGTATCAAGCGCCACCGTTAACATAAACCGCAATATTGCTGCTTATAGCTACCGTACACGGTGTCTTGATAAAGCCTTGTTGCCAGTCATCGAGCGCTTTGGGCACACCTTGCTTTCGAGGCGGTTCGGTACTTAAGCCGGTCTGTTGGTCATCGGTGATAATCTGAACACTACGCTTGAGCCTGGCAAAATGTGCGCGCACGTTTTCATGCGCCCCAATGGGCGTGAGCCTGGATGTGATCAAGCGCCACTCGATAGTGAGGCCTCGGCCACCAAACTGGGACAAAACGCGCTACGGTGGCAGACTTAGGATAGAGATCCCGGTCACCATGGAGGCGTGTTATGCGTATTGCGACGTTCAACCTGGAAAATCTTGACGACGGCCCGGCTATCAATCCGCCGTTAGCCGATCGAATCCGCATCATGCGGCCGCAGCTGGAGCGCATCAATGCAGACGTACTCTGTTTGCAGGAGGTTCATGCTCAGGAAGGGCAGAACGGCCGCACGCTAGCCGCTCTCGATGCACTGCTGGCGGGAACTCGGTACGCGAATGGATATCAAATTCGAACAACCGCAACCACCGGTGGAGATCTCTATCGCTTGCGCAACCTTGTCATCCTGTCGCGGCTGGATATTACCGCTACCACGATCCGCAGGGATTCGGACGCTGGCCGCCCTATCTATCAGTTCGTCACCGCCAACCCGCCCGACGCCACGGCCGACCCTATCGGCTGGGAACGGCCCATGCTGCATACACAAATTGACATCGGTGGCAAGCGCACGCTGCACGTCATCAATCTGCATATGAAGTCGAAAATTGCGACCACTGTCGCCGGTCAAAAGATTGATAACTTTACCTGGAGCAGCGTGTCGGCATGGGCCGAAGGCAGCTTTGTCTCGTCGATGAAGCGCGTTGGTCAGGCGCTGCAAGTGCGCATGCTCATCGATAGCATCATGGATGCCGACGGTGACGATGCACTCATCGTCGTGCTGGGTGATTTCAATGCCACCTGCGATGAAGTGCCGGTTCGCGCCATTATTGGGCCGGTAGAAGAAACAGGGAATCCCGCGCATGCAGCGCGCAAAATGATTCCTTGCGAGAACAACATCCCCGACTCTGCCCGCTTCTCGCTGTATCACCTTGGCCGGGGAGAAATGATCGATCACATCATCGCGTCACGCGCATTTTTTCAGTCATTCCAGCATGCCGAAGTCCACAATGAAGCGCTGCCCGATGAATCGGGTGCATTTAGAACGGACGTGAAATTTCCCGAGTCAGATCACGCGCCGGTGATTGCGCAGTTTGAAATATAATCGGTCAAGGGTGGGGTCAAGATACAACTTTTGAAAGTGTTTGTAGTAAGTATCCCCCGGCAAAGCCGGGGGATACTTACTGGACACCCATGTGCTGCTCGGGGCTGCGGGGGAGCCGAAGCGCCTTCCAAAAATAGCAAGGTGTGCATATAT
>CAZJDL010000059.1:0-23919 GCA_964544755.1 uncultured Pseudomonadales bacterium
AGACCGCAAGTCTGAAGCCTATCGGCTTTCCAATCAACGAGTCTGACCCCTTGATCTGTTGATCTGACTCGTAGCCTTTGTCACGTTCCGCAAAATGTTTGCGTCACTACCTCATTTGGCTCGGGCGCTAACATAAACCTGCCCTTTCCTTGCTGGATAACAAACGGGTTTTGCAACACCTCATGCAATTCATGGAATACAGAAAAATCGTTGTTATCTTCCGCCGCTCTAATGGCGGCTTCTATTTGATGATTGCGCGGAATATAAACGGGATTAACTGCCTTCATCTTCGCTTGCCGCTGTACATCACTGGCAGTTTCTCTCGCTAAACGCTTTCGCCATTTAACCAGCCACTCATCAAATTGTTGTGCCTTATCAAACACCGCTCTGCACGCCTTATCGTGTTCCGATAAACTTGGTTGCACCTTCATCGACAATCTTGACAGGTGAAAAAATGTCAGGGTGAAATCAGCATCATTGGTCGCCATAATATCGAACAACTCTTCGATTAGGGCTTTATCATCCGGCACTGTCTTGGCTGAATCTACCGCTGACTCTGCTACTAAATCAGCCGACAAACCGCATTTGGCTCGCATATTAAGCAACCAATGATGATGGCTTGATGTTATATAGGAATTAAGGGCATCT
Organism: uncultured Pseudomonadales bacterium; assembly: GCA_964544755.1. Lineage (GTDB taxonomy): Bacteria > Pseudomonadota > Gammaproteobacteria > Pseudomonadales > JAUIET01 > JBBKXJ01. The sequence goes on from CAZJDL010000059.1 coordinate 649, forward strand.
TTCGCAATTTCAGCGGCAACGTCGGTATCATCGTCGATTAAGGGCAACAATGTCTCTGCCAGCCGTGTTAAATCCCACAGGCCGATAGTGGGTTGATTGCTGTAGGCATAACGCCCTCTGCGGTCGATGGCGCTAAATACCTGGTCATGATCAAAAGCATCCATAAACGCACATGGACCATAATCAATGGTTTCACCAACTATCGACATATTATCGGTATTCATCACACCATGAATAAAACCCAGTGCCATCCACTGTGCAATCAACGCTGCCTGTCGATCAACAACCAACTGTAAAAAAGTTAGGTAAGGATTTTCTGTCTCTTCTGCCTGTGAGTAGTTTCGTTCAATAACAAAATCAGCCAATTTTTTTATCGATTTTAAATCTCCTCGGGCAGAAAAATACTGAAACGTACCGACACGAACAAAGCTGCTGGCAATGCGAGTAATAATGCCACCTGGCAGTAATCGCTCTCGTAGTACATTCTCGCCTGTTGATACCACAGCTAAAGCACGCGTGGTCGGCACCCCTAATTTAAACATCGCTTCACTGACTAAATATTCACGCAACACAGGTCCCAATGCGGCGCGACCGTCACCCGCACGCGAAAAAACTGTGCGCCCAGAACCTTTTAATTGTAAATCATAGTGTTTGCCACCCGGGCTATCTATTTCACCCAATAAAATCGCCCGCCCATCACCCAACCGTGGATTAAAGCTTCCAAATTGATGGCCCGCGTAAGCCATGGCAATTGGCTCGGCATCTTCGGGTATAACATTACCTGAGAAAATTTCAGCAGCATTTATTGCAGCACCTTCATTTGCATTTAACTCTGTTGCTGATAGCCCCAATGTTTTAGCAAGCGCACCATTGAATTTAATCAAGGTCGGATTAGTAACTGGTACTGGATGGGTCTTTACATAAAACGCAGCGCCTAAGTTTACGTATTTATTATTGAACGGTATCGGTTTCAATCGTTTCTCAATTATCTAAATGGAATAAATTACAGTTTAACTTATCTACTCCTGTCGTTCTTTAAAGATAATTAGTTGAAGCCAACCCCTATTTTTTGGCAACGACTACCAGGGCAATTGATACATATGGGAAAGAGTTCTCAGCTCATTCATACTTACCGGTTACCGGCCTCGGTTATTGATGCTCCATTGCCGTGGATACGGAAGTGATATTCGCATCTCCGGTGAAGTTTTGTACAACCAGGGCGTTTGTCAAGGTGTCATTATCAAGACTTGTTCCTCGTGTGGAACCACTGTTTTATTGGGTGATGTAAAGGATCGAAAAAGAGGTATTGCAGTGCGAATAGGAATCTACATTTATGCAGTAGCCGAGGTGCTGGATTTCTCGGGACCGTTTGAAGTTTTCTCTACAGCGACCCGCGTCTGTCAAGACGGCGAACCGTTTGAAGTTTTCCTCATCAGTGAATCGGCCGACGATGTCGTTGAGGCCAGAGCGGGTTACAAGGTCATTTCAGACTACGGCTTCAACGATCATCCACCTTTGGATGTTCTGATAGTGGCAGGTGGTGTTCATGCAGGCGAAATGGCAAAGCCGCATGTTATTGAATGGGCCGTCACTCAAGCGCAAATTGTGCCGCTTGTCGCTTCAGTTTGTACCGGGGCATTCTTGCTGGCGAAAGCCGGAGTTGCCGACAAACAACGGGTAACAACCCATTGGGAGGACATTGCCGAGCTACGAGCCTTGTTTCCTGATCTGGACGTTGTTGAAAATGTTCGTTGGGTTGATGAGGGCAGGCTGGTGACATCAGGTGGTATCTCGGCGGGAATTGATATGAGCCTGCATCTGGTCAGTCGTTTGCACAGTCCTGATCTGGCGGAAAACACAGCACGCCAGATGGAGTTCGACTGGACCCGAAACCGCTGACTGCAGAACACCACAGGATAGTCAGTGGCGTAAGCATTTACAGATGACAAATTGAGTGCCCACCCACAAACGAACCGCGGCGGCGGGTCTTAACTGCGATCAACTATTGCCAGCGGCCAGTTGTCTATAGTAGATTGTGGAAGGAAGGGGCGTGAATGCTGCCTATACTCTGCAAATGGCTTAAGTGACACTGAAATCGATGCAAGCTAAATACTTGCCACCATTCTCAACTGGTTTAACTCAGAAAGATTAGAGATGCCCTTAAATATTGTATTATGATTTTTTCAGGGACAACCAAGACTCAAAAGTGCAGCGACTAAAGAAAAAGGTGAGCCTATGTCAAAGAGCGATTCAAAAGAAGCTGTTGATAACGATGCGTATGAACCACAACAACTAGATCTGAGACATGCGTTTGCCAGGTCAGCCTTAGGTGTTAAGTTATCTTATGTTGACTGGAGACTTAAAGATTCTGCCGTCGATTGGTGGGTGCTCGACCAACCTAAAATACAAATAAAAAATCATATGTTGCTTCCTGATCTCGCTGCCTGGAAGCATGAGCAGCTATCAGTATTACCCGAACAGGAAATAATTGAAAAACTTCCCGGCTGGATTGGTGAGGTATTAAGTTCTTCAGCGGAAGAAAATGAGCGTGTCGTAAAAATGCCTTTGTATGCACGCTTAGGTATAAAAAACCTTTGGGTGGTCAATCCTAATTTGCATACCCTGCAAGCTTATCAACTGGAAAACCAAAACTGGCGTTTAGTGGCAAGTTATAAAAACAATGACACAGTAAGCGAAGCACCTTTTGACGATATTAGTTTTTCTTTGAGTAATTTATGGAGTTGTTAAATTCGCATGCGCATGTTTAGTATCGATAGCGCCTACTGTTGGCACGATCTGCAGCCGTTGTGGTGGTGCGGTCAATATCATCGCGTGCATCGAAGATCCGTTGGTCGTCAAGAAAGTTCTGGATCATCTGGATGCAAAATTCGGGGCATTAGCCTCAGCTAAGCAACTGCCAGAATCACGAGCGCCAGAAAGACGTAGGGTCTACCATCGTATTTTGTAGGTGCTGTGCGTTTTCCTAATCTTATCAGAAAATCGACAAGCTGATGACTTCGGGTTTAACAAAGCCTCCGTCACCGCCATGATCGGTCATCTTGTGGCAATCGACCATAGTCATCGATGACCCGCAGTTGGTGCGGCTTCTGCTGGCCCCATTGCCAGAACACAATGTTAATGTCGCGCTCGCCGGCATGGCTCGCAAAACTCGGCGTCATGATGGCGGCCGCGCCGAGGGAGATGAGCCGGTCGGCGATCTTCCAGCTCGGTGGTTCACGCCCAGTATTGGTGATGTCCTCCCATGCGCAGGCCATCTCTTCCAGTGTGACACCGACCGCTTTTCGAACAGTGTTATCGCAGAGATCGAGGACGTCCGCGCAGTGCACGTCAAAGGCGCAGAGCGTCAGAGGCTGGGCTTTGAACACAAAGGCTTGCTGCGCTTCCAGCCACGCCGCCTCGGGTGAGGCGGATGTATACAGGCAAGAAATTCCCGGCCGATTGAAGCGGCCGCCATGACGCTTTGCGCCTTCTCCAGAATCGGGATCATAGGACCAACGGGGGTTAAAGCCGCGATACACGCGATCGACCCACACCGAGAAGGGTGGGTTCAAGCGTAGCCGCCCTCTGCGATACGGCTTAGGTAAGCCTTAACGGCTTCGCCGCGACCTTCACCGACCAAGTCCTTGGCGGTTTTGTCACCAAAAGACGGTAAGGACTGCGATCGATACCAAGCGAACGCGGCCAGCTCGTTCCCTGTCCAGGGCAGCACGCGATTAATGATCTCCACCATATCCCGCAGGCGGGATTGGGCCTTGTACGCGTCACTGCGGGCTTTTTTTGAGACGGCGTCCCGGGAGAGGCCGAGTGCCACCGCCAACTCGATCTTTGTGATCCGCAATCGACTGGCAAGGGCTGTCGGTGAGACCATATTCTCTGCCGTCGTAACCGTCGTAATAAAATTGATATCGGACATTTGCCTCACCATTCGACCGTTAATAGGGTAATTATATGAGGCTAATGGGCAAACCGCAAGCGTATCGCCCCGTCCCATGCCCCGATCATTCGACCTTTGGCTCTCCGGACATAAGCGGACGGGATTTACCGTTAAGATGAACTAACGTGTTGTTTACATTAGATAATATTGGCACCTTTCGAATTCTGGTGAATTAGCTTCCTTTTGGCTGACTTATGACGTTCTTTGAGTGCTATGTTGCTGCACAAGAGCGCCATAAATGCATCAGTGTGCGCCACTCAAACCTAACCCCTTTTACAAACCAACAACCCGCTTGCCGTCAATAGTCGCCGCTTGAATCAACAAGCGGTCCGGTTTCGCGCCGGGCGCTTTGACATGATCGATGCGCGCGACCAGGTAGTCCCAGTCTTTGGCAAACCAAATGACCGTCTTGCGCTTTTTCGATCCGCTCTCGCGCTGGAATTTTAGCGTTCGCAACTTGCCTAGCGGCGTGTCGATGGTTTCTTCAACGACGAAATCGTAGGTGTAGAGTTTAACGCGCTTGCTGCTGGCCAGCCGATACTCGTAACGCCGCGCCAGTGGTTTGCTGAGTAAATCCAGCCGAAACTGGGGTTGATAACTGAGTTTGTCGTAACTTGGGAAGTCGACATTCAGTGGCTTGTGTTTCTTGATGAGCAAGTCACGCACCTGGTTGGCTTGCCAGTCGAACTGCAAGTCGGTGTTATGCCGTTTGCTCACTCCGCGGCGCATATGTTGGTAGGAAATCGCTTTGACCACCGCGTTCTGTCCGACTTCAAACACCGACTTCTCCTTAACGCCAAAGAAAAGTTTCTTCATTTTCATCGACAGGGTAAATTGTGAACCCTGCTGCACCAGTTCGCGCTGCAAGTCGACGTTAAATCCGGATACCATCGACTTATATTCCACGGAATAGGGTTTTAGTTCAGCGGCGAGGGGCTTTGCGCAGCAAAAGATTGCAATAAATAATATTGCGCCAGTCTGCTGCAAACGATTATTGCTCTGTATTAAAGACATATCCGCTCGGCGGCAGCGTTTTCCCATCTAATAAAGCCCTGCCGTGTTGCAAATGCAAACGCCCTTGAATAAACCAGTCAGCCGCCAGCGGGTAGAGAATATGCTCTTGCTCCAACACTCGTTGCGCCAATGTGGTGGCGTCGTCGCCCGCTAGCACCGGTACTCTCGTCTGTACGATCGGCGCGCCGCTGTCTAGCTTCTCGGTCACAAAATGCACGGTAGCGCCGTGTTCTTTGGCGCCCGCATCCAGCGCGCGCTGGTGGGTGTGCAAGCCTGGGTAGTTAGGCAGCAGAGACGGGTGAATGTTCAATAGATGCCCCTGTAACGGGCCGACGAAAACTGGCGTTAGTATGCGCATAAAACCGGCCAGTAAAACCAGGTTGGGTTGGTAGTGCTGCACGCGGGCCAGCAGCTTAGCGTCAAAGCTTTCCCTCGAGTCGAACTGCCGGTGATCGACTACCTCGGTCGCTATGCCGGCAGACGCCGCCCGTTGCAGACCGTAAGCGTCGGCCCGGCTGCTAATGACGGCGCCAATCTCGGCTTTCAGTGAGCCTTTTTCAGTGGCGTCTATAAACGCCTGCAGGTTGCTACCGTTGCCGCTTATTAATATGATCAGGCGTGCGACTTCAGCCACGCAACGCAACTCGTTGCTGCTCTTGTTGTGCTTCGATGGCGCCGATTCGCCAGGCTTGCTCGCCCAGTTCTTGCAGCACTTGCAGCGCGGTGTGCGCCTGCTCGGCAGCAACGCAGAGCACCATGCCGATACCGCAATTAAAGGTTCTGTGCATTTCCTGCTGGCTTAACGCGCCGTGTTGTTGCAATAAGTCAAATAGCGGCGGGCGCTGCCAACTGTGGAGGTCGATGCTGGCTTGCATACCCGCTGGCAATACGCGCGGCACATTTTCGATAAGACCGCCGCCGGTGATATGGCTGAGTGCTTTTACCTCGACCTTTGACAGCAATTCAAGGATTGGCTTGACATAGATTCGGGTAGGCTCGAGTAGCTGCATACCCAGCGACCCCGGTTGCAACTTTTCGCCTAAATCGAGCTGCTTGTCGGCAATGATTTTGCGAATCAGCGAAAAGCCGTTGGAGTGCGGGCCGGAGGAAGCGATGCCAAGCAGTGCGTCGCCGCACGCCACCGTGGAGCCATCGATAATGGCGGATTTTTCTACGATACCGACACAAAAGCCTGCCAGGTCGTAGTCTTTGCCGTTGTACATGCCGGGCATTTCCGCCGTCTCACCGCCCACCAGCGCGCAACCGGCCAATTCGCAACCCTTGCCGATGCCGCGAACAACCTGTTCGGCCACGGCAATATCAAGCCGACCAGACGCGTAATAGTCCAGGAAAAAAAGTGGTTCGGCGCCGGTGACCAACAAATCGTTGACGCACATGGCCACCAGATCAATACCGATTGAATCGTGCACGCCCAGCTGCGTGGCGAGTTTAAGCTTGGTGCCCACGCCGTCGGTGCCGGAGACCAGTACGGGCTGCTGATAGCCCGGCGGCAACTCAAACAAGGCCCCAAAGCCGCCTAGCCCGGTTAAAACTTCGGGCCGCAGCGTGCGTCTGGCAATGGGCTTTATCTTTTCAACCAGCTGGTTGCCGGCTTCGATGTCAACGCCGGCTGCCTTGTAGGTGATTGATTCATTGCTGGGGAAGGAATTTGGCATAGGGCGGATCTGCTGCGTGCAAGTGCCCGCTATTCTAGCATGTCACCGGTCAAAATCAGCTGCTACAATAGCGCCGTGTTTTACTGGAACCGGGTTATGCACATAAAAATTCGCAGCAGATATTGTTGCCTGCTGGCACTGCTGGTGGTGTTTGGCGTGGCGGCCCAGCAAGACGCGGATGCCGCCGCCCCGGCCGATACCTTTGCAGAACCTAAGGAGCCCGAACTGGGGCCGTACGAAGCCAGAATCGTGGTCGACAGCCAAAGCGAACCGGTGCGCCTGCGGGCCATGAGTGCAGGCCTGCAACAAGTCATCGTTAATTTGCTAGGTAATGATGACGCTTTGTTTGAACCCGAAATAAGCCGCGCGCTGCGCGCACCGCAACAATACGTGATGCAATTCAGTTACAGAAAAGGCCTGGTAGAGGACGAACAGCAGACGTTTCTCAAGCTGCGTTTCCTGCAACGCCGGGTCGATGACTTATTGCGCGCGGCCAACCAGGTCGAGGCGGGTGAGCTGCAACGTATAGAAATTGAAGTGCAAGGCGTCACCGATTTCGCCGCTTATGCCAGCACATTAACGGCATTGCAGGCGCTGGCAATGGTGCGCGAGGTGTCTCCCGTCATCGTGCAGGCCAGGCGAGTGGAATTCAGCGTGCAATTTGAAGGCGACGTTGAACAGCTTACCGCGGCGATGATGGAACAGACTCAATTGCAAGCACTCGACAATAGCATCGACCCGCTGTTTGCCGATCGACTCAGCTATGAGCTGCGGTAATACAGGATGACCCTTTCGGAGCGCTGGTACGTTTTTGGCACGCTGATTTTTCTCGGCTGGCTGGTGTACCTGCTGCAACCCATTCTGGCGCCGTTCCTTATTGGCGCATTGTTTGCCTATCTGGGTGATCCGCTGGCCGACCGACTGGAAGCGTGGGGGCTGAGTCGCACCAACGCGGTAGCCGTGGTGTTCCTCGTGATGACGCTGCTGCTGGGTTTGATCGTGTTGCTGTTATTACCCCTGCTGGGGCGGCAGATCGATGCGTTGATTGGTAGCCTGCCGGCAATTGCCGAGTGGTTTCACCAGGTGGCTTTTCCCTGGCTCAGCCGGGAGTTCAATCTGCCTTTGTATGAGCTACCCATCGACGATTTTAAAATCCTGTTGACCGACAACTGGCAAGAGGCCGGCAATATTATCAGAGTGATTATGCTGAAAGTGTCATCGTCCAGCGTGGCTTTTTTAGGCTGGTTTGCCAACCTGGTATTAATACCCGTGGTGACGTTTTATCTGCTGCGCGATTGGGACATTTTGATGGCGCGCATCCATGAATTGCTGCCGCGTCGCTCGGAGCCTGTTGTCGTTGAATTGGCGCAAGAGTGTGATTCTGTACTCGGCGCCTTCTTGCGCGGCCAACTCCTCATCATGTTTTTGCTGGGCGTTATTTATACCATCGGCCTTATGATTGTTGGCGTCGATCTGGCCTTGTTGGTTGGCATGCTGGCCGGTCTTGCTGCCGTGGTGCCGTATATGGGCTTTATTGTCGGTATCGTAGCGGCCAGCATCGCCGCGTTTTTCCAGTTTCATGATTGGATACATTTGCTTGGTGTATTGATCGTGTTTGGCGTTGGCCAAATGCTCGAAGGTATGATTCTGACGCCCTTGCTGGTGGGCGATCGCATTGGGCTACACCCCGTGGCTGTCATTTTTGCGATCTTGGCCGGCGGACAATTGGCGGGTTTTGTTGGCATACTGATCGCGCTACCCGTCGCCGCCATTGGCGCTGTGCTGTTGCGCCATGTGCATCGCAATTACAAGGTCAGCGCGCTATACGAAGCGCCGCAAGAGCATGAGCAGCAAGAAAGCTAGTGACGCGGGGAGCGAGTGAAACGCGCAAAACAAATCCCACTCAATATTGCGCTACCGCCGGAAAACGATTTTGCTAATTTTTACGTCACCGATCACAACCGCGAGACTGTCAGCGCGATAACACGGTTGGCGCAAGGCCAGATGCCGGCGATTGTCTGGTTGTACGGTGAGTCGGGCAGCGGGCGCACGCATTTATTCGAAGCCGCTTGTCTGCAAGCGCAGCAATTACGGCGTTCCGCGATGTACTTGCCGGTGCAGGAAGTACGCGCCAGCGACCCCCAGGGCGTGCTTGATGGGCTGGAGCAAGTAGACCTGCTGTGTCTCGACGACGTGCATTGCCTGCAGGACTCCTCCGCCTGGCAGGAAGCGCTGTTTCATCTTTATAACCGCGTTCAACAGCGTTCGATGGTGTTGCTGATGAGCGCCGATCGGGCGCCGCGGCAGTGTCATTTTGAACTGCGGGATTTAGCCTCGCGTCTGAACAGCACGCTGGTCTATCGGTTGTTTGCGCCGGATGATGCAGCCAAGGCCGCTTGTATGACACTGCGCGCTAATCGTGTGGGCTTGCAGCTCTCCGCCGAGGTGTGTGATTTCATCTTGCGCCGCGGTGGGCGCAGTATGGGAGCGTTGTGTCAAATCATGCAACAGCTCGATAAAGCCTCGTTAACCGCACAACGCAAACTTACTGTGCCGTTCGTTAAACAAGAGATGGGTTGGTAGCAGGAGAATAGCCATGCGATATGTACTGACTTTATGGTTGCTTTGCGTAGGCATAGCCAGTGCGGCACAGACTGGCGCCACGGAAGAGGCGACAAGCGCCGAGCCGCAAACCAAAGCCCCTCCCACTCCGTGCATCGATCGCAAGGAATTTTCGCACTTCGATTTCTGGTTGGGCGCCTGGGAAGTGCATGACGCCAGCGGCAAAAAGTTTGCCGGCAGCAACAAAATAGAGAAAATGCCGGGTGGCTGCGTGATCGTCGAAAACTGGAGCGGTCGTGGGGGATCAAGTGGCGTCAGTATGAATTACTACGATAGTGCGGTGCAGGAATGGGTGCAGGAATGGGTGCAGGTATGGAGCGGCAGCAGCGGCAGTCAGATAACAATTCGCGGTGGCTTGCAAGGAAAATCCATGCTGCTCGATGGCATGATCCATTACGTGGCTTCGGGCAAAAGCGCGCGCTTTCGCGGCACCTGGACGCCGTTGGAAGGAGGCCGTGTGCGCCAATTTTTGGAAGAGTCGCCGGATGCCGGTAAAACCTGGAAGCCATGGTTCGAGGGGTTTTATTCGCGCGTTGCGAACTGATGCCACAGCAAACTGCTACGCTGCGATAAGTCATAACAATGATGGGGTGATCCCGTGAAACCAGTCTACTACCTGTGGCTTGCCAGCGCATTGCTGGTGTTGTCGGCATTCGGCCCCGCTGATCGCCTGACCTGGTTTGCCGAGGCTGTGCCGGTCATGCTCGCCCTTCCATGGCTTTACGTCACTCGGCGCAGCTTTCCCCTCACGCCCTTGTTGTACGCCTTGCTTTTTTTGCATGGTTTGGTGTTGTTGCTGGGTTCCTTCTACACCTATGCCGAAGTCCCGCTAGGGCATTGGTTGGGGGATCTATTCGGATTCGAGCGCAATCATTACGATCGCCTCGGCCATTTTATGCAGGGTTTCGCGCCGGCGATTTTGGTGCGCGAGTGGTTGTTGCGGCTGACGCCGTTGACCAAAGGAGGGTGGCTGTTTTTGCTGGTCGTGTGCGCGTGTCTGGCATTCAGCGCGTTCTACGAGCTAATCGAATGGGGTGCGGCGCTGGCGCTGGGGAGTTCGGCCGACGCCTTTTTGGGCATGCAGGGTGACCCGTGGGATACGCAATGGGACATGTTTCTAGCCCTTTGTGGCGTGCTTAGCGCGCAGTTATTGCTTACGCGTTTGCATGATCGCCAGCTGGCGCGTTTGGTCTAGCGGTTTCAGAGGTTATCCGCTTCAACGGTTTTATATCAAACGTTCGCATTTGATCTTTTGTAAAAACAATGTTACATACTAATATTCCTGACCGTAAGTGCTTTTTCGCTGAATTGCGGCGCAGAATGATCCATCGATACGGATATTCAATTGAATATTGCCGATAACTGGAATGTCGCAATGGCCGCTCAGAACCTCCTTTGATTGCTAGTGTACCTCGTCACTGATACCGCATATTCGTTACAGCACGCTAGAGGTAATTCGTGACCGTATCATTCCCGCAATATGCTGATATCTGCCAGGCTGCCGAGATCATTCGACAGAGAATAAAAATAGTGCCGCGCGTTGGGGTAATCTTAGGGTCTGGGTTGGGGCGCATAGCAGAAGCGGTCGAAGAGCCAGCCATTATCCCATACGCAGAGATCCCGCATTTCCCTATTGCAAGGGCCCCCAGTCATAAAGGTCAGCTTTATGTGGGAACACTGTTTGGCGCGCCCGTCGTGCTGATGCAAGGGCGCATACATCTATATGAAGGTTACACGCCGCAGCAGGTTACTTTTCCGATCAGAGTAATGCAGGAGCTTGGGGTCGAGACTCTGTTGCTGACGAATGCCGCCGGGGGGATAAACAAGTCCTACCAGGTCGGTGACCTGATGCTGATCGAGGATCACATCAATTTGGTGGGAATGAGTGGCCTCGACCCTATGCGTGGCCCCGATATGCCCGAGCTTGGCCCCAGATTTACCAGCCTCAACGGCGCCTACGATCCAGTATATCTGCGGGCGATTGAGGCGATAGCTGCCCAGGAGCAGCTTAATATTCGCCGTGGCGTTTACGCTTTTCTGGCCGGCCCATGCTTTGAAACTCCCGCGGAAATACGCTTTCTTTCTGCCGCGGGGGCGGATGCGGTCGGCATGTCGACCGCTCTTGAAGTTATGGTCGCGTGTAACGCGGGTATCAAGGTATTGGCAATCAGCGCGATTACCAATATGGCCATTCATGAGACCGCCTCCGTTGAAGCAACAACGGTGGAGGAAGTTTGGACAAACATTGAAGTTGCTATTCCCAAACTGACGGTGCTTATTGAAGGGTTTTTAAGGACGCTAGGCTAGAGCTAACGCGTAATCCAAGGTGAAGTATGGCAATTTATAAGAGTATTGAGTGGCTGGATAACGACAAAGCGATCAGAGTGCTTGATCAGTCAATTCTCCCGGCGAAGGTCGAGTACAAAACGTGTCGCAATGTAACGGATATTGAGGAAGCTATTCGGAACATGATTGTCAGAGGGGCACCACTGATTGGCGTTACTGCGGCGTACGGATTAGTGCTTGCAGCTTATCAGGAGGCATGCAGAGAAGTCGAGACGATTCAGCAGTCTGTGAGCGAAGCAGGCAAGTTGTTGCGAGCTTCACGACCAACGGCTGTCAATTTATTTTGGGCGCTGGATGAAATGGCAAAAAGGGTTCAGCCGCACGCTTTCGCAAACGGGGATGAATATCGAAGCGCGCTGCTGCAATGCGCCCATCAGTTGGCAGACGAAGATATCGCCATCAATAAGGGTATTGGCAATGCAGGGTTAGCGCTTATGCCAAGCGAAAAAGTGACCTTTATACACCATTGTAATACGGGTGCGCTTGCTACCGTCGATTACGGAACGGCATTAGGCGTTATTCGTATGGCGCGGGAAAAAGGTTTAAAGGTTCACGTTTTCGTTGATGAAACCAGGCCACGCTTGCAAGGTGCGCGTCTCACTTGCTGGGAGCTAAGGGAACAAGGTATTTCACACCAACTCATTGTGGACGGCGCTTCAGCGCACGTCATGCAGAAGTTCGATATTGACATGTGCGTTGTGGGTTGTGACCGGGTAGCCGCCAATGGCGATGTTGCCAACAAGATAGGCACTTGCAATTTGGCAACCGTTGCCAAGGCAAACGGCGTGCCTTTTTATGTGGCGGCACCGCTTTCTACCATTGATCTCGCGACGCCGAGCGGCGCCGACATTGAAATCGAAGAGCGCAGTTCCGAGGAGATCACAATGATTGACGGCTCTTGGATCGTACCCGCAGACACAGAAGTCTATAACCCGGCATTTGATATAACGCTGGCGGAACTTGTTACCGCATTTGTTACAGAAAAAGGCATCGTTTATCCACCATTCCGGGAAAACCTGCGGAAGATTAAGGCATAGCTTTATAGGCGTTCAGAAAACAATTGGCGCGACCAGGGACATGCTTAACCAGAAAGCTGGCGAACAAGGCATGCGAGAAAGTGAAACATAATGTCTAATGCGTTATCTCAAACTCCGCATAACCAGAATCGTCATCAACCGCCCGGCGCTCTATATGATTGACTCTAGCGAGCTGCGGCCCCTTCTTTAACTCGGCGATACAGCTCAATACGTTATTTTCGCTGCCACACAGCAGCGCTTCAACGCGGCCATCGGGGAGGTTTCTGCACCAGCCGGTTAGCGCGTGTTTGCGGGCCATGCGGCGGGTAAAGTCACGGTAACCCACCATTTGCACGAAGCCGCTAATAAACAGGTGCTCGCGATAGTCAGTCACTCGGTAAAGCCGCTTCCAGGTCTGGCAACGTTTGTGGTCCGCGCAGCGTACGCACCACCTCACCGTTTTGCAGCACGTAGGTGGTTGGTAGTCCGGTGGGTCTTTCCAGCCCCAACTGCGCGGTTGTTTGTAGGTCAATACTGCCGAACTCAATACCCATTTCGAGAATTTCTTGCTGCAATTGCTCGCCGCTGCTGCCGTCGAAGTTGACCGCGACAACTGTCAGTGAGTCACCGTGGCGGCGCGCAAATTTATTCAGTTCGGGGATTTCTTCGCGACACGGCCCGCACCATAGCGCCCAGTAATTAACAACGAGCAGGGGCAGGTCGCGCAAGGCGGCGGCATTTTTCGGTTGTACCGCCGGGTCAGCAGGCTTGGCGCAGGCTGTAAGGACGAGGGCGCAACCAAGTGCCACCTTAAACAGATTTAGGCGCAGCATTTTGTTTCGGCATTTCAATATTGTCTTGCGCAAACAGCCTGGCCAGCGGTATGTCGAACGCGCGCTGGTGGTCGCTGCGTTGGGAATTCATTAATTGCTGCAGGTTTTTATACCAGGCAACCGATGCGGTGCCGCTGGCATCAGTTACATGGTGCAGCTTACGCTCGGCATACTGCGAAGCAAGCGGTGTGTGCAAGGTGAGCTGTAGATCCCACAGGTTGAAATAATTCAGGTCACGTACGAGAACGTAGTCACCGCTTTCGATGGTTGCCAACAAACGTTCTTTCAAAAGCGCGTTGCGCAGTCTTTCCCATTGCCCGCGGTTGATGTCATGGCCAAAGAGCCAATCATCTTGCAGAAGGTCTTTTTCGTCGACGGCTTTGCCGTTGTGCTGTTGCTGCCAGAATTTGTGCAATATCAGCGCGCCAACCACGAGGTCCGGGTAGTCGGGGGCAAAGCGGCTTTTGTAGGATGACAGTGCACGTACGAACTCGGCGCCGGCCAGTATCAATAGCCAGGAGTAATACACCCACAGCAAAAATAGCGGCACGGTTGCGAAAGTGCCGTACACCGATTGATAGCTGGAGTTGGAAACGACGCTGGCAAACAGGTTCTTCGCGATTTCGAAGGACGCACCGGTCAAGAAACCGCCCAGCGCCGCGTGGCGCAATGGCACCTTGCAGTTTGGCACGGCGACGAACAGCAAGGTGAACGTGATCGACGTGAACAACCAGGGCAAATACTTAAACAATACCGGAACGATGCCCAGCGCATCGTAACTGCTGACGAACACCGCCACGTAAGTTGTCATTGCCAGGCTGGTACCGAGCAGCACCGGTCCCAGCGTCAGTATTGCCCAATAGAGCAGGAAGTTGTTCAAGCCTTTTCGATGGCTACGCGTGCGCCAGATGCGGTTAAAGGACACCTCGATATTTTTCAGCATAAAGTATGCGGTAACGCCAAGCACTGCGACGCCTATGCTGCCCAGGCTGCGTGCCCGCTCCGAGAAGGACTCCAGGTAGGTTTGTACTTCCGAACCGGTGCTTGGCACGAAATGCTCAAACACAAAGCTCTGTACGCTTGTGCCAAGGGTTTCGAACGCCGGCACCGCCGAGAACATTGCCAGGCCAACGGTCATCAAAGGTACCAGTGCAAACAGATTCATATAGGTCAATGCTTTCGCATATTGCTGGCAGTCGTCTTCAATAAAACGCTTCACCAGGTATTGGCAAAAGGCGAGGCATTCCTGTAGTCCGCGAACGCTGAAGTAATCACGCATGGCTTGTTCCTGCTATAATCGCCAGCCTCAAACGTTAAAGTATATCAAAGCATTGTTATGGTGAGGCCAGAATGAGTGATGTATTGATTTATCATAACCCCCGCTGTTCAAAATCAAGGCAAACCTTAAAGCTGCTGGAAGACAACAATATCGAGCCAGAGGTGCGCTTGTATCTGGAAAATCCACCGTCGGCGGCGGAATTAAAAAAGTTGTTAGAGGCGCTGGATTTATCGGCCCGTGACTTGCTGCGCAAGGGAGAAGCCGAATATAAAGAGCTGGGCCTCGCCGATGCCGGCTTGTCTGACACGAAGCTGGTAGCAGCGATGGTCGAACACCCACGCCTGATCGAGCGTCCCGTTGTTGTGCGCGCTGGCAAAGCAGTGCTTGGCCGCCCCCCGGAAAAGGTACTAACTTTACTCTAGCCGCTATATGTATGTGTTAGTGCTCTATTATTCGCGCCATGGCGCGACCCGCACCATGGCCGAACATATCGGGCGCGGCGTTGAATTGGCGGCTGGCGTGGAGGCGCGCTTGCGTACCGTGCCGCAGGTATCGACCGTTTGCGAGGCCACCGAGGAGGATATTCCGGCCAGTGGAGCGCTTTACTGCGACACCGATGATCTGCGTGACTGCGCGGGCCTGGTGCTTGGCAGTCCAACCCGGTTTGGCAACATGGCCGCGCCGTTAAAATATTTTGTCGATAGCACATCGGCTCTTTGGCTTAGTGGGGCGTTGGTTAATAAACCCGCCGCTGTGTTTACTTCCAGCGCCAGTTTGCACGGTGGGCAAGAGTCTACTTTGCTGAGCATGATGCTACCGCTGTTACACCACGGCATGCTGCTGTTGGGCCTGCCATACTCCGAAGCCGAATTGCATACCACGAAAAGCGGTGGCACCCCTTATGGTGCGTCGCACGTTGCTGGCCCGGACAGCAAAAACGCGGTGACCGTCGAAGAACTCAACCTGTGCAAGGCGTTGGGGCTTCGTGTCGCGCAAGCGGCACTGCGTTTGGCCACTACTGAATGAATAATAGTTCCAAGGCCGGCATGGCGCGCGCGGTATGTCTCGCCAGTTGCGCATTGCTGGTTGCCCTGTATGCGATCAAGACGCTGCTGCTCTGGCCCAAGTCGCTGGACACGCGGTTGGTTATCTTTGTATTGCAGGTTCTGCCGTTTGCCGTCTTGCTGCCCGGCATGCTGCAGAATCGCTGGCGCACCTACGCGTGGCTGTGTTTCGTTGTGCTGTTGTATTTTATGAATGCGGTGCTGGCGCTGTTTTCACCGCAGCGACAGTCCGTCGACTGGTTGGTGTTGGTGGCGGTTGTCGGCGTTTTTATGGGGGCTATGATGTTTATTCGTTGGCGCCGTGTTGAGCTGGAATCTTGAGCATCACGACTCGAGCCGCTCGGCCGGGGAGAGCAAAATCTTATGTAGCGTTTTGTTGTTAGGGTGCTTGTTAAGCAGAGATCGTTCGAAATGTTTCCACTTGCGTTTGATTTTCATGTCCACAAACCAGTTTAGCCGATTGAACATGGGCGCAAAATTGCCATTGCCAATGCCATCGATAAGTACTAACCGAACTTTATCCAGGCTACACTTCTGCAACGCGAAATTGGTCGCATTAGGGTCGCGTACCATGACGTGCTGGTCTAGCAGGTAGTCGCGAAACTCTTGCAGCGCGCCGACTATTTGCCGTACTTCTTCAACATCGGTTTTGCTTTTTAAATAGTGCGCCAGCGTGTTCGATACCGCGCCGTCGTGATCACGTATTAAATCGTAAACCATGCCCTCGCCTAGGTTGGTTTGCACCACACCATAGAGTTTTGGAATATGGCGCCACGATATATTACGTTTTAGTAGCGTGGTCAGGTATATCAGCTCGTTACTAGATTGTTTATTCAGCGAAGAATGATTGATTTTGATGCAGCGAGCACTATTTTCAGGGTGGATATAACACGTTCTTTCGGAACCCTTGCCTATCAGGTGCGAAGGGCTTATTTCTAGGGCAATGTGCGCATCGATCGATTGATTCATTATTATCGGACTGAAATTGAACCCTATAATTATAAACACAGTTTCGCTGAACAGCGTTAGCAGCAGGTTCCTGGCGCTATTGTTGAGTTGTTGCCTGTTGACTGGCTGCGAGTCGGTGACTTTCTACAGTCAGGCTATCGCCGGGCAATTGTCGATACTGACCAAGCGCCAGTCCATTAAAAAATTGCTGGCGCAGGGGCAGCTCAGCGAGGCAAAGGCCCAGCGCTTTGCATTGATCGAAGATATGCTGCATTTTGCCGAGCAGAAACTGCAACTGCCGGTGGGAAAAACTTTCTCTACCTATGTCGATTTGCAGCGCGACTACGTGGTGTGGAATGTATTTGCCGCACCCACGTACTCGGTGCAGCCGCACGAGTGGTGTTATCCCATTGCCGGTTGCGCCAATTATCGTGGCTATTTTTCCGAGCACAAAGCGCGTGCTTACGCTGACAAGCTTGCCGCACGCGGTTTCGATACTTACGTTGCAGGCGTAAAGGCCTACTCGACGCTGGGTTGGTTCAATGACCCCATTCTCAATACTTTTCTGCCGTTTTCAGATGCCCGGCTGGCCGGGCTGGTGTTTCACGAGTTGGCGCACAAGGTGGTTTATATACCGGGCGATACCGATTTCAACGAGAGTTTTGCACGGGCGGTGGAGATTGCCGGTGTCAAACGTTGGTTGGCGGCGCGCGCGAGTGATCAATTGTTTGCTGCTTTTCAGCAACGCCAGCAAGTGCACGAACAGTTTGTGAGCCTGGTGGAAACGCTGCGTGAAAAGTTACAGATCGCTTACCAGGCAGCGGAGTCTGATACTGGCAAGCGGAACGCTAAGACACAAGTGTTTGCCGAATTCGAACTGGAATTCACCAGCTTCGTAGAGCAACATCCCGCGGCCAAGCGTTATCGATTCTGGGTTAAGCAGGCGGCTAACAATGCCAAGCTCGTGCCGATCAGCAGCTACAATCGCTGGGTGCCGGCCTTCGAAGCTTTGTTGCAGAGCGATTTTGAACCTTTCTACGAACAATGCCGGCAGTTAGCGAAACAAGATAAGGAGCAGCGCGACAGTTTTTTGTTAGCACGGATGCCGAATGAATGACCAGGCCTTTTTTTAGCTTAAAGGGCCGCGCTCACAGCTTTGTATATGCTGGCTGCGGTGTCATCACGCTGCTGAAGACGCAACACAACACCGATAAAGCCAAACGGGATGATGCTTTTAAGTACGTGCCATTGACGCTAAGTGAGTTGTGGATTACAGCAGCGGCAGAAAAAACAAGCGGCCAGGCCGCGATGGCTGTTAAACGTGTGGCGCAGTGGGCTATAACTCCGCGCCCGCCATTGCGACTACGCGCTGTATGCTCGGCCGTGTTTTCAATTGTTGCAGATAGCGATTCAGGTTGGGGTACAAGCCCGCGTCAACGTCTTCGCCTGCCATTTTCTGGTTGACGTAAGGCGAGAAGATTGCAATATCGGCGATCGAAAATTGGTCGCCGACCAAAAACTCCTGGTCGCCTATCTGTTCATTGAGGTAGGTAAACACTTTGGGTTGGTGCTCGGTCAGGCCTTCCCTGATCACATCTTCGTCAGGCGTGCCGCCCATCATTGGCGTGACCACGCGCTGGAAAAACACTTTGCCGCAGGCTGGAATCAATTCTTCCTCGGAGTATTTTGCGAACCATAGCGCGCGGCCATAATCTGCCGCGGCCGTTGGGTACAAGCCGGTGCCGCCATGTTTGCGGTCGAGGTAGGCGCAAATAACGCCAGACTCGCCCAGTTGTATCTCATCGTCGCTATAGCCGGGTATTTTTCCACGCGGGTTTACTGTCAGCAATTCCTCCGGGGCGGGAAACGGTAGAACATCATCGCGGTGCTCCAGTTCTATGCCTGCTTCGAAGCTAAAAATTAGAACGCTGCGTACGTAAGGTGAAAGATTGGTGCCGAGCAAGGTGGCCATTGGCGTGTCTCCGATGGTGATCAACGGCGCAGTTTATAACACTTTCTGCTTGCTGCCGACAGTTTCCGTTTCCGCGCCGCCGTACCGGTAGGCTCACGCATGCGTAGCGCCGGTGAGCCGGTCAAAGGCGAAGAGGATCGGTGGTGGTTGGCTGAATGTCAACCACTTGGAAGCGCGTGTTATCGACGTTGCCGGCGCCGTGCTCGACTCTGTTACTATCACGCGTTGAGCCACACTCATTGGTCCTAACAGTGCCTGAAACAGTTATACCTGCTCCGGCCGCCACGGTCGTGTTGATACGCGATGCTGCTGCCGGTCTGGAAGCGCTGCTGCTGCGCAGAAATGCCGAGCTGAAATTTGCCGGCGGTTCCTGGGTTTTCCCTGGTGGTCGTATCGACCCGCGAGACTATGACAAAACCGAGCCGGAGAATATTGCGTTGGCAGCGCGCAATGCCAGTGTACGCGAGGCGCAGGAAGAGACTGGACTGCTGATTGACGCAAACGATTTGCGGTATTTCGCGCACTGGACCACACCTTCGAGCATGCCGAAGCGTTTCGCCACCTGGTTTTTTATCGCGGGCGTGGCTGCCGATGCGCCGGAAGTTCAGGTCGACGGTGGCGAGATACACGAGCACAAATGGTTTGCGCCACAGGCTGCCATCGCCGCGCAGCGCGCCAAAGATGTCGTGCTGCTGCCGCCGACCTTCGTGACGCTGCAAGAACTTGGCGCTTGCGCCAACGTCGAAGCGGCGTTGCAATGGAGCGGCCAATACGAACCGCGCCAATACGAACCGCGCTTTGTTGATGTACCCGGTGGCGTAGTAGCGTTGTACGAAGGTGACGCGGGTTACGCAAGCAATGACCCGCAACGAGCAGGCGCCCGCCATCGCTTCTGGATGAAAGATGATGGCTGGTACTATGAACAAGAGTACGAAAACGGGGTCTAATGCTGTCATGATTCCATCGGTGCGCGCTTTCGACTGCTGGATTCGCGGCAGCTTTGCGGACATGAATACCGAGCTGGAAGAAGTCTATTTCGCACAGCAAAATCGAACAGCTGTTGCAACGGCAGGCGCCTCGATCAAACAATGCATGGTCGACGAAGGCCGCCGCTTTATCAGCGTGCTGTTAAAAGAAGGCAATACCGACGAAGGTTTCGATAACGGCTTTGACTTGTTAGGCAGCGTCGGCATGTTTATGGCCGCTTGCCGCCGGCATGAAATTACCGAACCTGCGCGCGAAAAAACCTCGCCGCTGATCGAAGCGTCCGCCTTGGCTTTGCAGCTAGGCGCATCGCTGGGCGTCACCCCGCGTTTCGCGACTAGTCATCTGACAACACATAATCACGCGGTTAACGGTCGCTACAAGAGCTTCACCACCTTAAGCGACGAATATTTATTCCTTGATTACAATATGCGTGGCGTGCTGGCCTACAAAAGGGCCGCCGATGCGTTGGTGCGCATTTTACCCCTGGGCGTGTCCCATCCCGTGGCCTTCGACCTTTTTGTAGTGGCGAAAGACGCTCTGCAAGACGTGATCGCCTATAACGATACCCTCTACGCGCAGCTGGACACGGATCGCTTTTTTAACTGCGTTCGACCATATTACAAGCCGCACCGGGTCGGCCTGCATATCTACCGCGGCGCAAATGCCGGCGACTTTGCCGGTATCAATGTGATTGATATGTTGCTGGGTTTATGCCGCGCCGACAATGCTTCCTACTCGCAGTTATTGGTCGACAAGTTTTTGTATATGATACCAGATGATCAAGCGCTGCTGCGCGATTGCATGCGGCGGCAAAGTCTGCTCAATAGTTTTCTCGACGTGCTGGACGAATACAGCGGCCAACAGTGGTTCCAGAAAAACGCGAAAATATTCCTCGAAGTTTGCGCGGCGCATGGTGCAACCGCCGTCCAGCATCATGACCAACTGGTTAGCAAGTTTATTGAAAAGCCGGCTGCTGGGTTGCCGCAGGAAAACCTCGACAATATCACGGCAAGCGGGCCGCCGCTGCCCGTGCTAATCAATTCCCTGGAAAAGCTGCGAGACCTCAGAGTAGCGGCTGAGCGTGATGACATCCCCAGCCGTTACGCCGACATTCAATGCCTTAACGCGAGCCTGCGTTGATGCTGGCGGGCAACCCCATGTTTAGTTCGACGGGGTTTTGGCCGAATGGCACATAGCTAAGCTCGATCGTAGCCTGGCCCGGACGCTTGACCAAGCGCCATTCATAGGGGTGGTGTGGTGAAGCGGAATTTACAGGAACGCAAGTAAGACAGTCGCCCATAAAAAAAGGCAGGCTCCAAGGAGCCTGCCTAATCCATAAACGCCAAAGGGGATTCGGCGTTCGTGGTCAGAATAATAGGCATTTACCACGATGAGGAATAGGAACTGGTACACAGCTTGCGCGGTAATATATAGCAACATTTAAATGAACTTACTTGCGGGCGCCTCTAAAAGTGCACTTTTTCGCGCTGGCTGTGTCACCGATTTTTGTTCTTCAAAACCGGCATGCCGTACGTCCTGTGCATAAGCACCGTGTTCGACAAAAACGCCGGCAGCATTTTTGCATGGCTTACTGCCACACTACGATTTTATTTGCTACGCTTGTTAAAGTTCACACGCCAAGCCGCATTTACGCAGATGATTGTTAGCTATGCAGATACTGAAAAACCGAAACAACGAGGTCGCTCGCGTGGCAAAAATATTACTGTTGCTGATGGTGCTGGTGGAGCTTTATATCAGTTTACGGTCGTTTGATGGCATAGCGAATATGGGCAATTTCGACAAGTTGCTGCATTTCAGCACGCATGCCGCCAATGCAATGGTGGCGGCGCTGGCGTTTCCTGTCGCGCGATCATATGTATTGGCGCTGTTGCTGCTCTTTCTGCTCGGTCCGTTGATTGAATTCCTGCAACACTTTTCGCCAGGCAGAGTTGCATCTATTGCTGACCAGCTCGCCAACACCCTCGGTTTGCTTGCAGGCGCCTTATTTTCCCGCGTGTTGCTGGTACGAAAAAAAATCGTATGAAATGCCACTGATTATTATATAAGCCGGCCGTTCTTTTCGTTGATACGGCTCAACGCTCGTAGTGTTAATTTTTTCTCGTTGCGACAGTCAAATTTTTGTCGGTCTCGGACTTTTGTCGGTCTCGGACAAAGCGAAAGTCGTCGCGGCACATTTTACATACAATTTCTGCACGATAGATTGCACAAACACAAGCGGGCGATTATAGTTTGCCCTACCTGAGTACGGGTCAGGTGTAAGCAAATATTTTTATAAAAAGCCGGCTCGGATTGCGACGTTGGTAGAGTCAAAAAGTTTTAGTTTTCGCGCAACCGTGTCATTGCAAAGTTCTATCGCACTGCATTTCCATTGGCTGCTCAATAATAAGACCAGGTGGAGTTGGCACTAGCATGAACTTGTTGAGCCCGCAGAGTGTAACCTTGGGGATATTCTTGTTCGCAATCGGTGGTTGCATCGGCTGGTGGCTGTGCCGCTATGTTTTTTATACGCGCGCGCGTCAAGCACAACGACAACAGCCTTTAGTAGAGTCGCTCGATTTGGAACAAGAGCCAGGATCGCCCGCGGCGAATAATAAAAATACCGACGACAAAAGTAAATCTGCAATCCAAGACATTGCAATAGCGAAGTGGGAACAACGCTACAAGGTTGCGCGCATGGAGATTGAAGAACGCATTAACATCATGGACGAAGTAGAGAGCGACAATATTGAACTCGACGGTGCGCTGTGTAAATCGATAGTCGAGCAAGAAAGGTTGCAGATGTTGTTGCATCGACGCGATGAAAGCCTGGAGGTCATGGACGCCGACCGAGCAGTGCAAGAGCGCAGAATGTTAGCCATCAAGGAGGAGGTGGATCTGGCCAACAAGCGGATACAGGAATTAGAAAGCGCGCTGCGGCAAACAACCGGTGTATCCCCCTCGCTTGACGGGCCGGGCGATATTCCGTTAACTCGATCGCTGGAGCTTGACCATCAGCGGCAACTTGAATTAGTAAACCGCGAGCTGGCTGGTAAAGATCGAATGCTGGAGCAACTGCGGCAAGAGCTGCGTGTTAAAGACTCTCAGCTCGACGAGTTGCAGCTGGAATTGACCTGCTTGTCGACACTGGCAAGTCGTGGCGATGTGATAGCCGGCGAGGAGCGTAACAGCGTGCGCGCTAGCGCCACCGATAATGATGAAGAGGTGCCGGCGCAAGCACCGGCAAACCTGTTCAGTGTGGCACCGCGGCAAGTTGATAGGTTGCAGCAAATTAACGGCATTGGTGCGAAGCTGGAACGCGTTTTGAACGACCTCGGCATTTACCAATTCAGGCAAATCGCTGAATTCACTGCCGCCGATATACTCTGGCTCGACCAACAGCTTGGTTCTTTTAGGGGCCGTATGATCCGCGATAATTGGGTCGCGCAGGCCGAACTGCTGGCGCCGGACAAAATTGACGAGGAAGTGGGAGTTCACTAGGAGGCCGTCCGAGAATAGAGAGCCTACTGCGGAAAAGCTGAATTTGGCCACATTTCCCCCT
>CAZJDL010000060.1:0-23866 GCA_964544755.1 uncultured Pseudomonadales bacterium
AAAAAATGTTGCTACTACAGGCGTTTACACGTTTCTGGACAGGCACTAACTAGCTGGATAAAATAGAGATGCATCTACCTGACCTACTAGAGCTGCGCTTAAAAGCGTTATTGGTTGTTGCTCTGCTTTCGATTGTTTTTTACTCGACGGCAAGCCTCGCCTCGAAAGCTGATAAAACCTATCAACTCGATTACACGATCGCGCTGCAACCGAGTAAAGACAGTGCGCGCGTGACTATCCGCATATCCGACGGCGCCTTGCTTAAAAGTGTTGATTTCCGTATCGACCCGCAGAGGCACAGCGATATCAAGGCCGATGGCAAACTACGAATCAAGGGTAATCGCGCTATCTGGAAGCCGCCAAAAGGACCGGCCAAATTCGACTTCACAGCGAAAATCAGTAGCAAACGCGACAACGGCAAGTATGACGCCCGCATGACCAAGGATTGGGCGATATTTCGCGGCGACAAGCTGATTCCAGCCGCCATAGTCAAAGCCGTGAAAGGTGCCAAGTCTGACGCACGCCTGAACTTCAGGCTGCCACGCGGCTGGATCAATGTCGATACCGGCTGGCTGCGTGATGACAAAGGTGGTTTTATCATCGACAACCCGGAACGCAACTTCGATCGCCCGGTAGGCTGGGTGATCGCCAGCAAAGTCCTCACACGCAAGGAAACCTTCCGCCAAACCGACATTGCCGTCGGCGCACCGGGCGGCAGCGCCTTACGGCGAGTGGATATAATGGCTTTTTTTAGTTTTGTATGGCCCGAGGTGGAACGCATCTTTCAAAAATTACCTCCAAAGTTGCTGATCGTCGGTGCCGGCGACCCGATGTGGCGTGGTGGCCTATCATCACCGAACTCGCTGTTTCTTCACGCCGACCGCCCTCTTGTCAGCGAAAATTCAACCAGCGCATTGCTGCACGAATTAACCCACGTCATTACCCGCATTCGCGGCCACGAGAACGCCGACTGGATCGCCGAGGGCCTCGCCGAATACTATTCGATAGAACTCCTCTATCGCTCGGGCGGCATGACCAAAAAGCGCTATCGCAAAACTCGTCAGTGGCTGAAGAACTGGGGCAAGGACGTGAAGACCTTGCGCGTAAAAAACTCCAAGGGCCCGATCACGGCCAGAGCGGTTATTCTGTTGCAAGACCTGGACAAGGAAATTCGCGAGCTGACCAACAGCAAGTATTCGCTGGACAATGTCACCAGGGAACTTATGCTGGAAGGCAAGGTTTCGTTAAACAGTTTTCGCGACATCGTAGAAACGTTAGTTGGCGACAAGGTGAAAACCTTGGATTCGGAGCTTCTAAGAGAGTCATAGCGGCCCCCTTTTACGACTTTTTTTTGGTAATAATAACCAACTCCGACCGCGAGTTTCCGATTATTTCGCCCCCCCTCACTACTATCGGGGCGAATTATGCGCAGATTGTTTTTCGAATAGCCAATCTGATGTTTATTAAACCACGCCCCTCGCTATCCGCAGTTGTCCGCAAAAAATGTTGCACCTGCCTGCCTGTTGAACTTTCCGATAAAAGCTTTTAGTCTCGACTTAACTCGCTTGTCCGAACGATAAGCGGAAGTTGCGTTGGTTCACTCGCCCACGTCAAGTATGCAGTGATTCAACTCACCGACCATGTAGCTTTTGGAGAAACAAATACCCAACACTTAGCTAATCACAAATCAGTAATAGCACAGAAAAATCAACCACGGATGATCCGTTAGAGGGGAATTAACGATGAAGATGACAACAAACCGTGTCGCTTTTACAGCGGCACTGGCGTTCAGTGTGCTTGCCTTACCCATTTCTGGGACTCAAGCCCAAAGCTCAACAACGATAGCAGATGCCACAGAAAAACAAGTAGCGCTTGGCATACAAGTCGCACGTAAGGCATCTCGCAGCGCGGCCGCTCGATCAGCAAATGCGGTGTCGGGTCCCAATCCGTTCCTCAGCGAAGTCATCGACCCCACCAAAGTCGACTTCTTTGGCTGGCGAGTGGCAGTTGAGTCACAGGCCGTCGCCGCTCAAAAAGCCCGCAATGCTGCCCAGGGCGACCCCCGAGCCAATGCTCCCCAACCCGTGCTGGTCGATGAACTCGAGCCAGACAATATCTCCGGGCTTAACGACACATTGGCCAGCGGAGAACTCGTCAACGGATTCGGCACTAACGCCAACCCAAGGGCCCGGGTCCTTGGCACACTCGCTCCACCGAGGAGCGTTTCCACAGACACCCCAACGTTCAACGAGGACGACGGGGCGATCCCGCTCGCCAATCAGAGCGGCGTGGCTATCAGCTTTGGCGCCATGCAAACCCGCGGGACCATCGGCGACGGCCCTCATGGCAGCGGGCGTAGCGGCACTGGAGACTTTGACTTCTACAGCGTTGATCTTGCCGCCGGCCAAAGCGTGACCGTCGATACCGACGTCACGGAACCGATGGATTCGGTACTCGTGGTTTACGACGCCGCGGGCGAGGTGGTCGCCGCCAACGATGACGACGGTGAAACCCTGGCCAGCAGGCTGACGTACACACCAACCGAGGCTGGAACGTTCTTCGTCATGGTGTCCGGGTTTGGTTCCGGAACCATCTTGCCCGAGGATCCGTTCGACCCCGCTAGCGGTCTTGGCACCGGCAGCGAGGGCGATTACGAGTTGCTCATCACGACGGCCACATCCGATGTCGACGTCTATGCCATCGATCTCCGGGCCGGGGACGTTATCGGCGCGACGATCAAAGGGGCCGGTAACCGCTTGCAAGTGTTCGAAGCCGGTGGTGCCGAAGCGATCGGATCGTCGCAGGATCTCAGCGCACTTTACCCGGTCGCTTCCCCGTTGCCAGGCGGCGGCAACGCCGTGGTGGCCTATACCGCTTCGGTCGACGGCCGGCACTTTGTCGCCATCAGCGGCAATACTGAGGGAAACTACGACGCCACCGTCGAGGTGTATCGCGCCGGACTGGAGAACGAGCCGCGCCGCTCGGTGCAAACGATCTTGCTTGACTTCGACGGCGCACGAGTGCAGACGAGTGTGTTCGGTGGCCCAGGGCAGCGGGAGCTCACCGGGCTGGCCGGCTTCCTCGGCGGCTGGGGCCTGGGCCCGGACGACGAAGACGCGCTCATTGATGCCGTGGTCGAGGTCGTCACCGAGAATCTCCGTCAGGACCTGATCGCGCGCGGCCTCAACGAAAACTTCGACGTGGAGATTGTCGACAACCGGGATGATCGCGTCGAATTCGGCGCCGATCAGGTCAGCCGGGTCGTCATCGGCGGCACGATCCAGGAGGCGGGTATTTCGACGCTCGGGATCGCCTCCTCAATCGATCCGGGGAACTTTGACCACGAGGATGACGCGCTTGTGTTACTCGACCTGTTGAGTGCGCCGGTTCCTGACCCCAACTCGATCAACACGTTTCTTGCAGCGAGCGCCGAGAATCGGATCAAGCTCATCGCTGTAGGGCTTGGCAACATTGTCGCTCACGAAGCTGGCCACTACCTTGGCAACTACCACACTGATCAGTTCAACGCGTCACCGAACATCATGGACCAGGGTGGCAATCTGCCCAACCTGTTGGGTACCGGTAACGATCTGCTGCTCGGCACCGGCGACGATGTTGATGTTGACTTTATCCTCGATGACCTGGTGCCAAACGAGGGCTTGACCGGGGTTGAGGACACGTTGAATATCACGGCGTTCGGCCTTACCGCCAACTGATCGAAGGGGGGCAAACTCGACAGGGCGCCGCGCGGCGCCTTGTCGATCGTCGGCATAACGAACTCCTTACATTTGATGCCAGTAAGCCGACAATCTCGGCCTACAATACTTCGTCCAATGCGACTATCAGCTGTTCTACATCCTGCATGGATGTGTAGTGCACAAAAGACAAGCGTAGCGCGCCGCTTTCCGGGTCGAGACCCATGGCCTCGACCAGCCGATGCGCGTAGAAATTCCCGCTCCAGCACATCACCTTGTGCTCCGCCAGCCTGGCGGCGGTTTGTTCCGGGTCACCCTGAATTTCGACTGCAACGGTAGGAGCCCGGACTGCCGCGTCGTGCGGTCCGAGGATGCGCACGTCGTTACGCGCCGCAAGATAGTCCAGCAGCGGCTGCAACAATACTTTTTCGTGACGCTGGAACAAGTGACGAATATCACGCCCGCGTTGGGCTGCGTCGGCCGTGCTGGTAGGAAAATGCTGCGCGTGCACCAGGTCGAAATATTCGGCGATGCCACCGGCCGCGGCAATTTGTGCATGGTCGGGACCGGCCGGCACGAGCTTTTTGTGCGCGCAGTCTGCGTTGAAGAAGTGGTTTTGGTTTTCCAACTCATCGAGTGTATCGCTGCGCACCACCATCAGCCCTTGATGCGGCCCGTACGTTTTGTACAGCGATAACAGGTATACATCGGAGCTAAGTGCGGCGACATCCGGGAAACCATGCCCGGCGTAGGACACGCCATCAACCACTGTCTTGGCGCCGGCCGCATGTGCCCTGGCGCAAATCTCGGCGACCGGATTTACGTGCGCTACAATGTTCGAGCAATGCGGAAACACTACCAGTTGGGTTTTGCTCGACAACAGGTTGTCGAGGTCGCCGACATTCAACGTGCCGGTCGCCGGGTCAACCTGCCATTCACGCACGCTGATGCCGCGATCGGCGAGCCTGCGCCAGGCGCCACCGTTTGCTTCATGATCCTGATTGGTAACAATAATTTCGTCACCCTCCGACCAGCCGGCGTGAAATGCCTGCGCCAATACATAGGTATTTTGCGTGGTCGATGGGCCGAAGTTGACTTCGTCAGGGTGGACGTTGAGGTATGCGGCAAGACGCCGGTACGAATCATCCATCACGGCCCCTCCCTGCTGCGCTGCCGGGTAGGGGGCATAGGGTTGGACTTTGGTGCGGGTGTAAAAGCTGGTCAGCCGTTCGATGACCTGTTTGCAGGTGTAAGACCCACCAGCATTTTCGAAAAATGCCCAGCCGGCTAACGACGGGTCGGCAAAGGCGGGAAATTGTGCGCGAATAAAGTCAAGATCCAACATGCAAAAGGTTCTCGTGATAGATAAACGTTAGCTGTCTTTGAACCGCCGCATCAATCTCGGCAGGTGACGAGTTGTATTGATACGACCTCAGCTGCCCAAATCATTTGTTATGGCAGTCAACATTTCTGAAAATTCAATCATCGATTCAACTCCAATGGCATGTTCCAGCATGGTATTTATTTCCTCAAAAGGCGCGGCGATAGCTTGCAAAGCTCTGTCACCTTGTTGGGTCACTTCGAGCGCCCAGATTCGACCATCCTCTGTCGAGCGAACCTTGGTTAGCAGCCGCAGTTCGACAAGTCGAGCCACCATTGCTGTCATGGCAGATTCATTTTGTCGAAGTTCTGATGCCAATTTGCGCTGCGTCACATCCTTTCTTTCCGCGGCCAGCTGCAACACCGCTGCCTGCGCGGTGGTAATTCCACCACTTTCCAACAAGGCACGATCCGCGCGTTTTCGCAAGACATGAGCGGCGCGCTGAAGCCGAAAAAAAATTCTATCTCGTTTAGCAGACATTTGAACAATATAACCTGCTTGCTTCACCAGTAAAACGAGTTTATATTAGCTTCACTAGTGAAGCAATTGACGGAGAGCATAAAATGGCCTGCATAGACGTTTGGTCCCAAATCACTTCGCCTAAAATGGCCAGTGCGCCTTGGATGAAGACATTGCTGCGCTGGATCGGACGGCCCGACGACGGCTCCGTACCGACTGTAGAAGAAACCTTGGCTGCAATGAATGCCGCCGATGTTGAAGTCGCCTTTCTGTCCGCCTGGTATGGCCCCGAAGGCGAATTAATTGGCAACGCTGATGTCGCCGACAAACTGGCACTACAACCGCAGCGATTTCGTGGTCTGGCCAGTGCGAATATTCGCGATCCTGCAAACGCGGTGAGAAGTATTCGCCGCTGGGTGGATGGTGAGCAATTTGTTGGAGTACGCATTGTCCCCTGGTTATGGGACTTGCCGCCCAATGACCGGCGCTACTATCCGATTTACGTCGCGTGTATTGATGCAGGTGTGCCTCTGTGTACACAAATCGGTCACACTGGACCGTTATGTCGATCAGAAACCGGTCGCCTAATTCCCTATCTCGAAGAAGTGCTGTTAGATTTTCCAGAATTAACGGTGGTCGGTGGTCATGTTGGTTATCCGTGGATTGACGAAGTGATATCGATTGCTCACAAGTTCCCCAATTTTTATGTGGACACCTCGGCTTATGTCGTCAAACGATTACCGGAAACCCTGCTTCGGTTTATGCGGGAAGAAGGTAAAACCCGTGTGATGTTTGGCACCAATTGGCCGATGTTATCGCCGAGTCGATGCCTGCGGAACATCGATGATTTATCGTTGAGTGAGGAAGTAAAAACGCTTTTTCTGGAAGGAAATGCGCGCCGCGTATTTAACCTGTAACGAGCGTAATCCAATTTTTTTTCACGGCAGTATTTTTTAACTTCCTCACGCGCCTCCCAACACGGTTTACCGAAACATGGCTGAGGCTTTGACCCTGCGCTTGACCGCGCGCGGCTGCAAGCCTGCCTGGCCGGTTCCCGAACCGCGATCTCATGGAGCCGATCAGCAAACGTCAAGCCGGCGGCATGCATTTCACCCGTTTTTGATCGACGCCTCGAGTTCTTCAAGACCGAGATGCCGTACATCCTTGCCTTTGACCAGGTAAAATACGTATTCTGCGATGTTTTGCGCATGGTCACCAATACGCTCCAGCGCGCGCAGCACCCACATAATGTTCATCACCCGGGAGATACTGCGCGGGTCTTCCATCATATAGGTGATCATTTCGCGAGTAGCTGTGCGGTAATCCTGGTCTACAATCCTGTCTTTGTGCACCACCTGCAGCGCGCTGCCAACATCAAATCGCGCCAGCGCGTCCAGCGCTTCGTTGACCATTTCTTTTATTGTCGCGCCAATATGGCGAACCTCGATATAGCCATGCGGATTCTCCCCCTCCTCCGCCAGCGAAATCGCCATTCTGGCAATTTTCTTCGCTTCATCCCCGATGCGCTCCAAATCGCGCCCCGTTTTAGTGACTGCCAGCACCATACGCAAGTCTGACGCCGCCGGTTGGCGCTTGACCAGTATGCGCGCACACGCTTCATCCACCACTATCTCCATGCGGTTGACCCGCTCTTCCCGGCTGAGCACCAACTCCGCCAAATCGCTGTCGGCGTTGATCAACGCCGCCAACGCGTCCTCTACCTGCTTTTCCACCAGCCCGCCCATGGCCATAGTCTGGCCCTTGATACCCTCCAGGTCTTCATTGAACCTGTTAGAAATATGTTGATCCAGATGCAGTTTGTCCATCTCATTTCCCTGTTCGGGGGTTAACCGAAACGCCCGGTGATATAGGCCTCGGTCAACGGATGCCGAGGTGTTGTAAAGACAAGATTAGTATCCCCTATTTCTAACAACTTGCCCAGATGGAAATAGGCGGTGCGCTGCGACACCCTGGCGGCCTGCTGCATGGAATGGGTCACGATCGCGATCGTGTAATTCCGACTCAATTCCGCCATCAACTCCTCGATACGCGCGGTGGCAATCGGGTCCAACGCCGAACAAGGCTCGTCCATCAGGATAACCTCTGGATTGATCGCGATCGCCCGGGCGATACACAACCGCTGTTGCTGGCCACCGGAAAGACCGGTACCCGGCTCCTGCAGCCGGTCTTTCACTTCGTTCCACAGCCCGACGCGTTGCAGGCAGCGCTCCACTATCTCATCGAGGTCACTACGGCGGTTGGCAAGGCCATGAATACGCGGCCCATAGGCGACGTTTTCGTAAATTGACTTCGGAAACGGATTAGGTTTTTGAAATACCATACCGACGCGCGCCCTTAGCTGAACGATATCCAACTGCGGATCGTAAATGTCTTCGCCGTCCAGGTGCAGCTCACCGGAGACGCGGCAACCTTCTATCGTATCATTCATGCGATTCAAGCAGCGCAAAAACGTCGACTTGCCACATCCTGAGGGCCCAATCATGGCGATAATCTGGTTCTTGCCAATATCCAGGTTGGCATCGAAAATCGCCTGCTTGTCGCCGTAGAAAACGTTAACGTTGCGCAACACCATTTTCGGGTCAGCCACAAACGCCTCACCCACGGTTGCCCCCACCTCATGCTCCAGCGACACGTTCACGCGCTTCACTGTAGCTGGAATAGCGATTGAAGTAGCATCCGTCAGCACTCTGTCTATCATTGCTTCGACCATATTATCTGTTATCTCCTCACCAGCGATTCTCTAACTTTTTGCGCAAAATGACGGCCAACGTATTCATCGCAATCAAAAAAACCAGCAATACCATAATCGCTGCTGATGTAAGGGCAACGAAGCCACGCTCAGGGCTGTCCGACCACAGGTAAATCTGTACTGGCAACACCGTCGCCGAATCGACCACACCGGTTGGAACGTCAACGATAAACGCCACCATACCGATCATCAGCAGGGGCGCGGTTTCACCGAGGGCCTGGGCCATGCCGATAATCGCCCCGGTCAGCATACCCGGCATGGCGTTGGGCAGCACATGGTGCATGACCATTTGCATTTTTGATGCGCCCACTGCGAGTGCCGCATCACGTATGGAAGGGGGTACGGACTTGATCGACGCCCGACTGGAAATAATAATGGTCGGCAGTGTCATCAGGGTTAATACCATGCCGCCCACCAGCGGCGCCGAACGCGGCAACCCGAAGAAATTGATAAATATCGCCAGCCCCAACAAGCCAAAGATAATGGAGGGCACGGCTGCGAGGTTATTGATATTCACCTCGATCAGTTCCGTCCAGCGATTGCGGGGAGCATACTCTTCGAGATAAACTGCGGCGGCGACACCGATCGGAAACGACAAAAGCAGTGTCACTACAAGGGTAAGGGCGGAACCTATCGTGGCCCCCCATATACCGGCTGTCTCCGGTTGCCGTGAATCACCGAGCGTGAAAAAGTTGGTGTTAAAACGCTTTTTCAACTCACCGGAATCAATAAGCTGTGTTACCCACAGGCGTTGTTGCTCATTGAGTCGTCCCGCGTCCTCCTGTTTGCCAGCAAACTTCTTCAGATAGGTATCGACGTCGCCGCTCGCCAGCAACCACAGGGTTTCACTTTGACCGAGCAACTGCTGATTAGCATGCAGACGATCACGCACGGTGTAGCCAACGCCAGCGCTGACCAGTTTATTGAGTGCTCTTAAGTTGCCGCGACCCACTACGTCCGTAAAGCGTTCACGTAAGGCCTGTTTGATAATTGCCTCGTAATCTGCTGATCTTAGCTGTGCCGCGGTGGCGTCCTCACTTACGCCCAAGTTCTCTATGTCGTAGTGAACCGTCAATTGAATATGCGTCTGCTGGAATGCCGAGAAACCCTTGCCGATAATATCGGCAAATAACACCACGATACACAGCAGCGAAAATCCAATTGCCGCCTTACCAAACCATTGGAACTGGCGTTCTTTTCGGTTTCTTTTGTTGATACCGCGGCGAATAACTTCGATGCTGGATTGTGGACTATTCATACTGCTCCCGATACTTCTTAACAACATGCAAGGCGAAGAAGTTTAGCGCCAGCGTGACCAGAAACAATATCAGCCCCAGCGCAAAGGCGGCCAGTGTTTTGGCACTGTCGAATTCCTGGTCGCCAACCAGCAACGTCACAATTTGTACGGTCACTGTGGTCACCGATTCCATCGGGTTAGCGGTCAGGTTGGCCGACAGGCCCGCAGCCATCACCACGATCATCGTTTCACCAATCGCCCTGGAAACCGCCAGTAGAATTGCGGCGACGATGCCCGGCAACGCTGCCGGTATCACCACGCGCTTGATGGTCTCGGAACGGGTCGCACCCATGGCGAGCGAGCCGTCACGCATTGCTTGCGGCACGGCATGCAAAATGTCGTCAGACAGGGAGGACACAAAAGGGATAATCATAACGCCCATCACCAGACCGGCTGCCAGCGCGCTTTCCGAAGACACGTCCAGCCCCAGCGACTGCCCCCAGCCGCGAATCAATGGCGCAACCGTCAGCGCAGCGAAGAATCCGTAAACAACGGTGGGAATGCCGGCAAGGATTTCAAGTATTGGCTTAACCCGGGCACGCACTCGGTGCGGCGCATACTCGGCAAGATAAATCGCCGCCATCAGCCCAACAGGAACGGCCACCAGCATCGCGATCAGCGCGATTAGCAACGTGCCGGCAAACAGTGGCACCGCACCAAAACTTCCCGAAGCGCCTTGCTGGTCAGCGCGCAGCGCAATTTGCGGACTCCACTCCAACCCAAACAGGAACTCGGTAATTGGTACCTGGCTGAAGAAACGCATGGACTCAAACAGTACCGAGAGCAGTATACCCGCCGTGGTAAGAATAGCGATCGACGCACAAGCGAGCAATAAAGCGCTATAGACTTTTTCCACCACCAGGCGCGCGATAAATAGTGGCGAAATCCGCCACCACCCATATAACAAGCCCCCCAGGGCGACCAACAGCGTACCAATCATCCGGTAGCTGGCCGAGTGCTGGCGCAGCTCCTGCAAGTACAACGCCGCCTGCTCGAGCTCACCGCCGCCTTCGACCGCGGGGCTCGCACGGGCGATGTTGCGGATACTGTCTTGTAGCAGACCCAATTCCTGACTGCTCAACGCCTGGCTGGTCGATGACAGGCTTTGCACAACAAAGTGCTGAATCACCCGGTCGTCTAGCAGCGACCATAGCAACATAAACAGCAGTGCCGGAAGCAGGCTCACCAACGCCACGTACATGCCGTAGTAAGAGGGCAAGGAAGCCAGATGTCTGATGCCGCCCAGCGGCCGGGCAAACGCTACCGAGCGATGGTAACCGATATAGAGGGCGCCGACCGCAAGACCTATCACGACCAGAAACAGTGTACTTGTTGACATCAATCGCCCACTAACCCGGAAAATAAAAAGAGCCCGGCCTCAGTGGCCGGGCAGTAAGGCCTCACATTAGAGGGTTAGCGATTTCTGCTCTGTAGTAGCTGAAACGACGCGTTGGTAGTCGTCCGCGGGCAATGGGATCAGGCCGCGATCGGACAGGTACCCTTCTTCACCCATCGCCTTCTTACTGACAAACTCGGCCAGGAATTCCTCTATACCCGGAATAACGCCAACGTGTGCTTTCTTCGCGTAAAAGAACAGCGGTCTGGATATAGGATACGCACCACTCGCGATGGCTTCAAAACTGGGTGCTTCACCACCAATGACCGACCCTTGAACGCTATCTTCGTTCTGTTCGAGGAAACTGTAGCCGAACACGCCGAAGGCCGCCGGATTGGCTCTCAGTTTCTGCACGATCAGGTTGTCGTTCTCGCCGGCCTCAATAAAAGCGCCATCCTCCCTAACCGCGTGGCAAATTGCCTTATAGCGGTCTTTATCCTCTTCTTTCAGCGCCTTGATCCAGGCAAAGGATTTGCAACCGCCCTCCATCGCCAACTCGGCGAACGCATCGCGTGTGCCAGAGGTAGGGGGTGGACCCAGTACTTTTATCTTGGCAACCGGTAGTTCGGGATTCACGTCTCTCCAGGTTTTATACGGATTGGCAATCAGTTTTTCTCCGCCTTTGGGGTCAGGAACATCCTTCGCCAACGCCAGGAAAATATCCCTGGTGTCGAGTTTAAGAACTGGCGCCTGCTTAGAATTGGCCAACACTATACCGTCATAGCCAATATTGACCTCGATGATATCTTTAACTCCGTTGCTCTGGCACATCTCATATTCGGAAGGCTTCATGCGCCGCGAGGCGTTAACAATGTCAGGATATTTCGCGCCGACGCCCTGACAAAAAAGCTTCATGCCGCCGCCGGTACCCGTTGATTCTACTTTCGGTGTACGAAACGACGTGGATTTGCCAAACCGCTCGGCAACTACCGTCGAAAAGGGATATACGGTTGACGAACCGACGATACTAATGGTGTCCCGCGCAAGCACAGCGGGCGCATTCACCATCGCAGCGAGTAGTGTTGTTGCCAGCAAGATCTTTTTCATAACAGTTTCCTCAACATTGAATCAAAAACAGGACTGAGCCTGCCAGACGGGAGTCATGGTATTCAGCAAGTATGACAATTACATGACATTTTTCTTTTTCTCCTGCGCAAATATGAACCGGCTGACTGGAAAGCTACAGCGAAAGACGCTGCCTTTACCCGGTTCACTCCGAATCTGCAGGTCGGCCATGTAGTAGCGCAAGGCATGTTTGACAATCGCCAGGCCCAGACCCGTGCCGCCACGTTCCACCGAGCGGCCCTTATCAACCCGGTAGAAGCGCTCCGTCAGCCGAGGAATATGCACGGAATCGATACCAATTCCGTCATCCTCGACGCTGAAAACACCATCCGTCTCATCTACTTCGAAACTGATGTTTATCTTCCCGCCGGCTTCGGTGTACTTGACCGCATTGAAGATCAGATTGGAAAAAATACTTTCCAACTGCAGCCGATCACCCAGCATACGCAGTGCGGGGTCGCATACCAGCACTACCTCGCGCTGTCCATTTGCCGCCCGCAACGCATTTTCCCACAATGATTCCAGCATGGGCCGCAATTCTATTTCTTCTTCCGCAAGCTCTCGGTTGGTCGCCATACTCTCAAGGGTAGAAAGCAGCAACAGATCGCGCAGCAGAACTTCCATGCGCGTGGTCTGTTCATGCATCTGCGCCAGCCCTCTTGGCCATGGTGGCCCCAGCTCGGCGACGACCTCTTCCATGGTTTCGAGGTAGCCACGGATCACGGTTAACGGAGTGCGCATTTCATGCGATATATTCGCCACAAAATCCTGGCGAACGGTTTCCAGGTGCTGCAGTGCGGTAATATCGCGCACAAACACAATGCGGTTCTGCTCGCCAAACACGGCAACCTGAATCTCCAGTTGCAGTGAGTCGTTTACTGGTGACGCAATCTTCACCACAGTTACGCTGCTATCGGTTCCTGCCAAATAGCGCGTAAATGCAGGATCTCGCACTAGATTGGCCAGTGTCTGCCCAGCATCGCCGGGCAATTTCAAGCCAAGCAGGCGTTCAGCGGCCGCATTGCACCACTGTATCGCGTGCATGGAATTCAGCATCACCACGCCGTCGTTGATCGCAGAAAAAGATTCCTGAAAATAACTGACCGACTGCTGCAAGCGATCATGCTCATCACGACCGCGACGCAACAACGTGTAGATACGTTCGAAAATCTCACCCCAAACGGCAGTACCGACAGGAGGAGGCGCTGCGACCGAATCGATCGCCAGCCATCTTTGAAAACAATGCATCTGCCACAACAACCGGATCGCATACAGCAGCGATCCCGCCAATAAAACGTGTAATAGATAGCCAGTAGTCAGGCCCACGATACCCATTACCGCAAACAGCAGGCTAAGCCGGGACAGTTCAGATCGCCAACCCGGCAACAACAATGTCAGCCTCCACAACTATTGGATGAGAAACGGTAACCCGCGCCGCGTACCGTTTGCACGAAACCACCGTAGTCAATCTTCGATTTACCACGCGATTTTAGTGCTCTGCGCAACCGCCCAACGTGTACATCTACCGTCCGTTCGTCGATATAGACATTGACACCCCAGACGTTGTCAAGCAGTTGCGTGCGACTGTAGGCGCGATCCGGATGGCTCATTAGAAAGTGGAGCAAATTGAACTCGGTAGGTCCCATCTCCAGGGCTTTGCCATCCGCGTAAACACAGTGTGCAACCGGGTCAAGTTTGAGCCCCTCTACCTGCAACGCAGATTCATTTTGCATGGGCGCCGCTCGCCGTAGCAACGCCTTGATTCTGGCGATCAGTTCCCTGGGCGCAAACGGTTTAGTGATGTAGTCGTCTGCCCCTCCTTCCAGACCATGCACTTTGCTGCCCTCTTTGACACGGGCAGTCAGCATAATAACCGGAATACAACTGGTCAGATCATCATGCCGCAAGCGGCGCAACAACTCGTAACCACTGGTTTCGGGCATCATCCAGTCGAGCAACACCAGATCCGGTCGCCGATCCAGAATCAATGCATGCGCGTCACGGGCATTGGCCGCCTGTAGGCAAGCGTAGCCGGCCATTTCCAGCGCCAGCTGCACCATGTCTCGTATCGACTCCTCATCATCTACAATAAGAATTGTACTTTTCGCACTCATTTCTGCCATTTAATAACGCCGAAACTGCATAGACATCCGGTATTAGAAAACACAATTATGACAACAGTATGACAATATGGTGTGCTGACCGGATTCGGCACGAAAACCCGCAAGCGCAAGGGAGGCCAGGGATCGAGCCTTCGAGGAGTTGGCGCAGGCTGCGTCAACTCGCGTGCTCACCGTGCGCGTGAAGTCGCCGGCGGATCAGCTGATAGGCCAGCACCGCGATGAACAGGTGTCCGTCGGAGCGCTCCTGCTTGCGATGAAAGATCGGGCACAGGCCCAGTTCGGATTTGAGCGATGGTGGGTAAACCGGTCTTAACGCCATCATCCAATGGCGGCGTTGCATAGCCCCACAACTGTCGAAAACGGTGGGTCATACGAGTGGATGCTGCCGGCAGCATAGCGGCGTTCTGAAGCCCAGGACGTACGAATACTCTCAAACGAAGCCCGGTTAACGTATCAATGCGATAACCAGGCTCCAATCATTCACGGCGCTAAAATTCCAGTTCTGCTTGCCGCCTACTTGCCGCCTAGTAGCTTGTTGCCGGCGTGAGCGGCAATGTGATTCGCTTACTACCCCACCGGAAACTGCACCCCAAAGGCTTGCTGACTCCACTCAGCGCGCTGCGACGCGTCGCTAACCCGTTCCGTTAGGTTGTCAACCAGTTCCAGCCGCGGCATCATTCCGGCCGCATTGGCAACCTGTATGGCCAAACCGGGCCGCGCATTCAACTCGAGAATCAACGGCCCCAGATTACGATCCAGAACAATATCAACCCCCAGGTAACCCATCCCGGTTACGTCATAGCAGGCTGCCGACAATGGTACCAGCCGTTCCCAATGCGGTATTGCAATAGCCGCCAGGTTGTAACCGGTATCGGGATGACGAGTGACGGGGCGACCGTGTTGTACCGCGCGCAGCGCCCGACCACTGGCCAGGTCGATGCCGACGCCAACGGCGCCCTGGTGCAGGTTCGCCTTACCATCGGATTCATGCGTGGCCAGGCGCAGCATTGCCATTACCGGGTAACCCATATAGACGATCACACGAATATCCGGCACACCTTCATAACTGTATTTTTCAAACACCGGGTCAAATTGCACCAGCGCTTCGATCATTACCACGTCCTGCCGACCGCCAAGACTGTACAAGCCGCTGAGCGTATTCGATGCATGGCGCTGAATTTCACCCAGGCTGATCACCTCACCGCTGGCCTTGAAGAACACGTCGTCCTCGCGATGGGTAATCACCAAAATGCCTTTACCACCGCTGCCTTTGGAAGGTTTGATCGCAAACTGGCTATGTTCGGCCAGCGTTGCGGGCAGGTTTCTCACCTGCGATTCCCGGTGCACCACTGCCAGCAGTTTGGGCACGGCGATGCCGGCTTTTTCCGCCACTCTTTTTGTTTTCAACTTGTCGTCGACCAGCGGGAAAAGCCGGCGCGGGTTTTTCGCCGCTATCATCTCGACATTACGCGCATTCATGCCGAGAATGCCGAGCTTACGGAGTTGTTTTGGTGTCGTCAGCATTTTGTTGTGCTCGTGCCTGCTCAACCATGGGTTGGAAACGGCGTAATTCGCTGAGGCGATAGCCGGTGTATTGACCGAACAATAGAATGACTCCCAGCAGCACGAATAATAGTTCAGGGAAGTTAAAGGTCATGTGCTCAACAACAGGATTGGTCATACACAGGTAGGCGATAATCGCCACCAGCAAGCTGCCGCCGCCTTGCAACATGACCTCCTTGGGGCCATCTTCCTCCCAAAGAATAGACATGCGCTCGATGGTCCAGGCAAGAATAATCATCGGGAAAAACGTGACCGTCAACGCCTTGTCAATACCGAGCTTGATGCTGAGAACGCTCATGCTCGCCATGATGAGAATGACAACGATAATGACCGCAGAAATTCTTGCCACCAACAACAAATTAAGCCGCGACAGGTAGGAGCGGATTATCAACCCGGTACCTACCACCAACAGAAAAATAAGAACACCGGCAACCAACGAGGTTTGAATGAATGCCAGCGCAATCAAAATGGGCATAAAAGTGCCCGACGTTTTCAGCCCTACCAGCAAACGCATAACCACAACCACCAGCGCACCAATCGGCACCAGCAAAATAGACTTGAATGCATTCTGTTCGGCCAGGGGTAAGCTGTAAATCGAAAAATCGATCAACGCGGCTTCTGCATTTTTCTTGTCTTGCAGAGCAACATCTTTGCTGGCGCGAAAATTTTCAACAATCGAGAAATAAACGCCGGAGTTTTCCCCGCCGCTGACTTCGAGCAGCGACGACCCGCCACGTTGCCACACCATAAACCGTTCGGGCAAGCCAGTGGCACCGGTTTCAAGATTATAAAACTGCCAATCAGCATCATCATAGACTTCGATCGCGTGCGTCAGTTGCTGCCGCCGGCGCCCATCCTCAAGGTGCAAACCGCGTGCCACGCGCGCCGCGATGCCTTCCCGGGACAGTAATTTCACGACCAGAATCGCAAGCTCTTCGCGGTTTGTCAGCTGGCGGCGCAGCAATCGCACATTTTGATCCGGCGCTTCGGCGTTTAATTCAAGCAACAGCTGAACGGTGAATGTGTGCGCGTTAGCCGATTTGGCGCGCACCTTGTTGATGAGCGTTTTAGCGGCGGTTTGCAGGGGCTCGTCGAATTCAAATTCAACAGCCGACTCTACCGGGGGCATTGGCTCGGCCAGATCATTGCCTTGCTTCTCATGCACCTGCAGCCGATAAAATACCGATTGCTCACCTTTGGCCGAGCGTTTGCTCCACAGGCCGCGGCGGCCAAACTCGGGGCCTTCCTCGCTGATGCCGTAACCGGGCGAGGCAAAGTCTTCTTCCAGTATGTTGATATTGGGCGGGTTCGACGGCAAAGCCAACGACACCAGCACGGGATCACCTGCCGCGGTAAAGTTGACTTCGGCTTCAATGGTCCAGACCGGTTGCAGATTGCCGGGTAATATTGGAAATCCCAGCACCACATTTTTGTACAGAGTGAGGCCCAGCCCAATCACACACAGCAACGCCGCGGTGATATAGACCTTGACCCTGGCGCCCACGCTACTTAGCTTTTTGTTTTATGAGCAGATTTTTACTGACATCAACAACCGCCAGATCACGCAATAAATTACGCCCGATGCTAACCGCGCTAACCTCGGCTTTGTTGTCTTCGACCAGCACAAACTCCTCTTGCTCATCGATGCTGCCGAGGACTACGCGTAACAATACAACTGGTCGTTTTTTGCCATTCAACCCTTTGAAGCGCGCGCTGGCTTTGATCGGCCGGGTGATTTCGATCTTGTCTGCGCCCTTCTCAGGCACGATAGAGAAGCGCACATGCGGCTCACCATCGCGTTCAAATTTCGCCAAATCAAAGACTCCCAACATACAGCGTTTGGCGCCAGTATCCATTTTGCCGATTAACTCGACGTTTGGCGGATGAACGAACAACTTTTCCGTGGCTCCGACCAGCAATACATTAGCCGATAGTTTTTTAGCGGTTTTATGCGTCCCTTGAGGTTTTTTTGCTGCCTCGGCTCGCTTTGCCTGCATGACTTGCACCTGGCGCTTGTTTAACGCTTGCGCCTTGGCGCGCAAGCGTTTAGCCGTACGCTTGTTTTTTTTCTTATCCGACTTAATATCAGCGGCAAGCTCCTTAAGCTGTTTGCGCTGCTTTTTCTGCGCAGCCTGTTTTTCCTGTAATTCCAGCTCCCGGGCTTCCAGCTCGGTTTGCAAAGCCAATGTCGCCGGCGACACTCTGTTCATGCTACAACCCGCCAGCAACAGGACTACGCAAAGTATTTTAACGCCGCTCCTGATCGGAAACGGTTGGCGTATTAGCATCAAAGGCATATCTATTCTGATTTTGTTGTGTCGCAGCATATATGGCGGGGCAGGCATCCAAGCGCACACACTAGTACTATCGCGGCCAGCGCACCGGCTGCGCAAAAAGCGTAGATTACCATAAACTGGCCGTTGCTTAGTACCACGGTGTGATTATTAACCGCAGTTAGCCCTTTTTGCGGGCAACCTGTACAAACGTACAGCTCGTGCTATGATGACACGCCCGGCCAGCCACCACATCAACCCAAATTCTATATGCCCAAGCAGCACATTCACAGGGCCGCCTTTCACCCCGCTGTTAGCGCCTGGTTTGCCCAACAGTTCGGCCAAGCTACCGCGGTGCAAGAGCAATCCTGGCCGGCGATCGCCAGCGGCCAACACACGCTGCTGGCGGCGCCCACCGGTTCCGGCAAAACGTTGGCGGCTTTTCTGGCAAGCATCGACGCGCTGATCAAAGGAGGCCTGGAAAGCGCCTTGCCCGATGAAACCCGGGTGCTCTATATCTCGCCGCTGAAGGCCTTGTCTAACGATATTCAGAAAAACCTGCAACTGCCGCTGGCCGGCATCCGCGATCAGTTGTTGGAACATGGCCTGCACGACGTCAATATCAACACCTGGGTGCGCACCGGTGACACGGCGCAGAGTGAACGTCAGCGCGCCGCCAGACGGCCGCCGCACATCGTCGTTACCACACCCGAGTCAGCGTATATTCTGCTCACCTCGCAATCCGGCCGCGCTATGCTGCGCACGGTGCGCACGGTGATTGTCGATGAGATCCATGCGCTGGCCGGCAGCAAACGTGGTTCGCATTTGAGCCTGTCGTTGGAGCGCTTAGACGCGCTCACAGAACATCCGCTCACACGCGTTGGCTGTTCCGCCACGCAAAACCCGATTGAGACGATGGCAAAATTCCTGGTCGGCAACCGCGATGAGCCTTGCGCTATTATCGACACCGGCCATGTACGTGACCGCGATCTGGCGCTTGAGGTACCCCGCTCGCCGCTGGAAGCCATTATGGCCAACGAGGTGTGGGAGGAAGTCTACGACCGGCTGGCCGAATTGGTGCATAGCCATCGCACCACATTGATCTTCGTCAATACGCGGCGCCTGGCCGAGCGCGCCGCGCGCCATTTGGGCGACCGCATCGGTGACGAGAACGTGACTTCGCATCACGGCAGTTTGGCCAAAGAACATCGCCTGCACGCCGAGCAACGCTTAAAGGCCGGCAAGCTCAAATGCCTGATCGCGACCGCATCGCTGGAGTTGGGTATCGATATTGGCGATATCGACCTGGTCTGCCAGATGGGGTCGCCCAAGTCCATCGCCGCCTTTTTGCAGCGGGTCGGCCGTTCCGGCCATGCCGTCAACGCGCAACCGAAAGGCCGACTGTTTCCCTTGTCGCGTGACGACCTGGTGGAGTGCACTGCCCTGCTGCACGCAGCGCAACAGGGCGAATTGGATCGGATCGTTATCCCCTCGCAACCATTGGATGTGCTGTCACAACAGATTGTCGCCGAGGTCGCTGGTGCGGAGGAATGGGGCGAGAACGCGCTGTTCGAACACGTCAAGCGCGCCTGGCCGTATCGTGACCTTAAACGCGAGGAATATAGCGCCATTGTCCGCATGCTGGCGCACGGTTATTCCACCCGCCGTGGCCGGCGCGGTGCGTACCTGCATCACGATGCCGTCAACGGCCGGCTGCGCGCCCGCAAAGGCGCGCGCCTTACTGCGTTCACAAACGGCGGCGCTATCCCCGATCAATTCGACTACGAGGTCATGCTGTTGCCCGAAGGCCTGCGTATCGGCGCGCTGAATGAAGACTTCGCCTTTGAGTCGATGCCGGGCGACATTTTCCAGTTGGGCAACACCGCCTACCGCATGCTGAAAATTGAAATGGGTAAGGTGTTTGTCGAAGACGCGAAGGGCCAGCCCCCTACCCTGCCGTTCTGGGTTGGCGAAGCACCGGGGCGCAGCGCCGAATTGTCCACAGCCGTTTCTGACCTGCGGCAACGGCTCAATACCGAGCTAGACCAAGGCATGGATGCAGCCTTGCGTTGGGTCAAGGAGAAATTGCACATACCCTGCGCTGCCGCCGAACAGCTGGTGCATTACCTGGCCACGGCCAAAGCAGCGCTGGGCGTGATTCCCAGCCAGCAGGAAATAGTGTTCGAACGCTTCTTCGACGCAACCGGCGACATGCATTTGATCGTGCATTCACCGTTTGGCTCGCGCGTGAATCGCGCCTGGGGCCTGGCCTTGCGCAAACGCTTCTGCAGAAAGTTTAATTTCGAGCTGCAGGCGGCCGCGCTGGAAGACAGCATTATCCTGTCGCTGTCGGCGACCCATAGTTTTCCAATAGACGAGCCGGCAGGCTACCTGAAATCTGAAACCGCGACCGACGTATTGGTGCAAGCCCTGCTGGATGCCCCCATGTTCCCGACCCGCTGGCGTTGGGTTGCCACAATTTCGTTAGCCGTCAGGCGCAATCATAATGGCAAGCGTGCACCGGCCTACTTTCAACGCAACGACGCCGAAGACCTGGTCGCGGTACTGTTTCCGGATCAACTCGCGTGCGCGGAAAACGTGACCGGCAGACGCGAAATTCCCGACCATCCGCTGGTGCAGCAAGCGATTGCCGATTGCCTGCACGACGTGATGGATGTTGATGGTTTTATCGACCTGCTACGCGGCCTGGAAGCGGGCACTATCAAAGTGCTTGGCAAAGACCTCAACGGCCCCTCACCGTTGGCACAGGAAATTCTGGGCGCTAAACCGTATGCGTTTTTAGACGATGCGCCGGCCGAGGAAAGACGCGCACTGGCTGTGCAATCCAGAAATTATCTAGACCCTGGCGACGCCGCCGAGTTGGGCCGGCTAGACGGCGCCGCGATCGAACGCGTCAGACAAGAGGCATGGCCAGAACCTGCCAGC
Source organism: uncultured Pseudomonadales bacterium (assembly GCA_964544755.1). GTDB lineage: Bacteria > Pseudomonadota > Gammaproteobacteria > Pseudomonadales > JAUIET01 > JBBKXJ01. Next base: position 20,969 of record CAZJDL010000060.1, read on the forward strand.
GCCGATGAATTGCACGACGCGCTGGTGGTGCTGGGCTTTCTTACCGAAGCCGAAGGGCAACGCGGCGCAATCAGTGCAAACACGGAGCAAAACTTCAAATTCGGTTGGCAACATTTGTTCGACGCCTTGTTAGAAGATCGGCGCGCAACCCGGCTTATTACCGCCGGAGCCACGCTTTGGGTGGCGGCCGAACGATTAGGCGAGTTTAGTCAACTCTTTATTGAGCTGAACATAGACCCTGTCATCGATTGCATAAACACTCACACTGAAACCATAAACAGTGCCGACGACGCGCTGCGAGAACTCGTTCGCTCGCGCCTTGAGGGTTTGGGTCCGGCAACAGCGGCGCAGCTCGCTAAACCGCTGGCCATTGAAACCCGTGCAGTCAATAGCGCGCTGCTAGCGTTAGAAAACGAAGGTTTCGTTGTGCGTGGCGAGTTTAACGCACGGCGCAACAAAAGAAATTCGTTAGAAAATACTCAAGAGGAATGGTGTGAACGCAGGCTGCTGGCCCGCATCCATCGTTATACGATTGCCCGCCTGCGCAGCGAAATAGAGCCGGTTGCCCCAACCGATTACATGCGCTTTTTGTTCCACTGGCAGGGCTTGACCGAGAGAGCCGAAGGCCAGGATGCGGTAGCGGCCGTTGTTGAGCAATTGGAGGGGTTTAGCGTGCCAGCCGGCGCGTGGGAACAGGATATTCTCAACGCACGCATCGCCCACTACTCGCCCGGCATGCTGGATACGCTGTGCGCCTCCGGCAAGAGTGTGTGGTTACGCCTTGCGGTACGCCCGCCCAAAGGCGAAAGGCGCACTTCACCGGTCAGGAATACACCTATCGCATTGGTTGACCGGCAAGCCGTATCTTGCTGGCATGACGCGGCGCCCATGCCTGAGATAGCTGCTGTAACCCTCACCTCGGCCGCGCAAAAGGTACGGGATGCTTTGCAAAACCATGGCGCATCATTTTTCGCCGATCTATTGCAACTCAGCGGCCTGCTCAAGACCCAGTTGGAAGACGCACTGGGCGAGCTGGTGAATTGGGGATTGGTCACATCTGACAGCTACGCCGGCCTTAGGGCGCTGGTCACCCCGGCCAGCAAACGAGCTGGCTTCGCGCGCGCGCGCAGAAGTCGACGCCCGGCCACATCTGCTTTTGACCACGCCGGTCGCTGGTCTCTGATCGGCACCAACGATGTGCTGGACCATAGCGCCAACGTTGAACATATCGCCTGGGCGCTGCTGCGCCGCTATGGCATGGTGTTCCGTAAGGTGCTTAACAGGGAAAGCTGCTTGCCGCCCTGGCGTGAACTACTTCGAGCCTATTGGCGCATGGAAGCACGTGGGGAAATACGTGGTGGCCGCTTCGTGCAAGGGTTTTCCGGTGAACAATTTGCACTCCCCGACGCGGTGGCCGAGCTGAGGAATATACGCAAGAAGCAAGGCCTTGGCGAACTGGTTGCTATCTCCGGCGCCGACCCATTAAACCTGACCGGCGTAATTTTACCGGGTGAGAAAATCTCGGCGTTATCTAAAAATCGACTGGTATTCCGCGATGGAGTATTGATAGCGCAGCAAAACAGCGGCGCAGTACAGGTGCTGGAGGGTAGCGGTGCCGAGTTAGACCCTGAAGCGCGTGCAAAATTGATGCGCAAAAAACCACCAGCGAATTTGACGGCTTCTTACCGGGGGTGATCGCCCGCATAAATGGCGTAAATTTCGCCTACTGGCTCCTTGATCTCGTTCCGGTTGCAAGCAATAGCTGGCAGATCGCTGAGAGGGCTTCTGACTGCCCTGCCGCCACGGTTGATCACATGAGTATAGATCTCCGTAGTTCTGACATCGTTATGACCGAGCTGCTCCTGTACGGTGCGAATATCCGCGCCCCTCTCCAGTAAATGCGTTGCGAAGGAATGGCGCAACGTATGGCAAGACGCCTGCTTGTCAATCCCCGATGCCAGCACCGCTTTCTTTACCACACGCTGAAGGTTTTGTTCATATATGTGGTGCCTGCGAGTTTTCCCGGTTCGCCGATCATACGTGCGCTTGCCGGCTGGAAACAAGTACTGCCAGGCAAACTCAAACTTGGCGCTACGGTATTTTCGATCCAGAGCGTACGGCAAATAAACTCCATCCCAGGGGTTCGCTGCCTGGTCTTCTTGCCAATAAATTCGCGCCAGATCAACCTGCCTTTTCAACACCGGCAAACAGGCATCGGCTAGCGTGGTTACGCGTTGTTTACGACCCTTGCCATCGCGCACGAAGATAGAAAGCCTGTCGAAGTCGATGTCTTTAATCCGTAAACGACAGACTTCCATGACTCTCAACCCGGAACCGTACATTAGCTCTGCGCAAGTTTTGAATTCACCCTGAAGCTGGTTCAACAAATTTGTGATTTCTTGCCGGGTAAGCACCACGGGCAACCTTGATTCTTTGCGCGCTTTCGTAAAGTCGCCAAGCTCTATATCCTCACGGCCAAGGATTTTTTTGTAAAGGTACATCAGCGCGTTTAACGCCGTTCTCTGGGTAGCAGGTGAAACATTCCTTGCCACAGCCAAGTGTTCCAAAAACCTGACGATAGCAGTCGTGTCTAACGAGTCAGGGTGAGTCATTTCGTTAAAGCGAATGTAATGTTTGATCCAATAAATATACGTCTCTTCTGTGCGCTTGCTATAGTGCCGAGCACGCAGATGATTTCGAATCGACAAGATAAATGTGGAGGCCATAGCAAACTACCAATACTATATATACGTACAGTATTTTTTCAGTTTACGTGATTTCGCCCAGATAAGGTATCATTTTGATTTATTTCCCCAAGATGCTGTTCTCGTAAATGGAGAAATGTTTTTATAAATAGTTTCTTATGCGAGTATACTCAAGTATTTTCACCGGGGATAT
>CAZJDL010000061.1:0-23630 GCA_964544755.1 uncultured Pseudomonadales bacterium
AAAAAAATGTTGCTACTACAGGCGTTTACACGTTTCTGGACAGGCACTAGCTAGTCTTCGGGCGCAACACGCGCCAGCAATTCCTCGTGTTGCGCCCGACAACTTTCGCCAAGTTAACGCAAGAACCGCTGTTGCAGCGCTTGCCGCACCGCTGGCGTTGCCTCAAAAATGTCTTCCAGATAATCCTCAGTCGTCGCGTAACGCTGGTCAATAGCGTCGAACGCGGCTTGCAGATATTCTGGCCTGACTTCCAGCATGGGTCGTATAATATCCGGATCCAGTTGGTCAAAACCAAAATTGGCGTACTGCTTCGCCAGGCGCTGTAGCTCGCTATCAGGAATAAAATACTGGCCGGTCAGCATGTAGTCGTGCAGTATCACTTCACGGGGCACGTCGAGTATCATCAGTATCAACGCGGCGGCGAAACCGGTTCGGTCTTTGCCTGCCGCGCAGTGAAATAACAACGCGCCGTCTCGTAGCTGCGCGATGGCTTCCAGCATACGGCCATAAGGGCCTTGCTGCTCAAGCGCAAAAGCGCGGTTGATGTCGCACATGAACTGCGCCATATCATCGCTGGCCGTGGCAACGGCATTAATGTTGGAGAAAACACTATTGACGCTGCCCGGGTCAATGGTGAGTTGCAGTAATTGAATTTGCGCGTCGTGGGGTAACAGGCTGGGGTTGCATTCAACTTCTTCGGCGCGGCGAAAATCGCATACCACGCGCACGCCGAGTGCCGAAAATTGATGGCGATCGTTATCGTTAAGGCGTGACAACTGGCCCGAGCGGTAAAAACAACCCCACTTCACTTGCTTGCCGTTGCGTGCCCGGTAACCGCCTAAATCGCGAAAGTTAGGCGTGCCTTGAAAGGGGATATGTCTTTTCATAAGTTGTTTTGCAGAAACGCGATATCGGCACCCTCATCTGGTCGTGTACAATCAAACAACGGACGAAAAAGCCCTTCGACTAACTCGCGCCCGATATGCCCTCCGGACAGAGCCGCGTGGCCACAGCATCAGCAAAACAACATATTACACCGCGCGCGCCGCCATGGCGTAGTAAGCCCACCTTAAAAACTTCGGTTACTATCGCGGGACAAAGCGGATTCCGCAAGAAAGGACTCGCCATTGCCTGCAAGTCACGCCTTACATTGACCTGTTGGGGGCGCTCTGAATATAACAATATAAGTGACAAAGTGCTCTTTTCTTGATTTATTCCAATTATTTGCAGTGTGAAAAGAGAAGCAGTTTGCTAAAGTGAAAAGAGCTGTTCCATTAATATCTACAGGTAGCGTTATATGCAGTCGCCCTCGACATCTACGCTTAGTCTCGAGCAAAAGGTTCAACAGATCGTTCACTGCATTCGATCGGAAGAGCAGCGTTTGCGCGCAAAGTATGCCTTTCTGAAACACCAGGATTTTATTGGTTTTGCGATTATGCTGTTTTCCCTGACAGGGATGGTTGCTTGTGCTTATTTTTACGCCATAGACACGATCCCCGCCTGGCTTTGTATTGTCCTTGCCGCGATTTTTGCATCGGTATCCCATGAGCTTGAGCACGATCTGATTCACCGGCAGTATTTTCGAAAAAATGCGTTTATGCACAACCTGATGATGCTGGTGGTATGGATTATGCGACCTAATACGGTCAACCCCTGGTATCGCCGTGGCATACATTTTTTACACCATAAAACATCAGGTACGGCCGAAGACCTGGAAGAACGCCTGGTCGGCAATGGCATTGGCTATGGTTTTATCCGGTGTTTGGTTATGTTTGACGGCCTGCTGGGCTTGCTGGCCCGGCAGGCCGTGTTAAGAAAAGATATTGACAAATTTTCGGTTCGTGACTTGTTATTGGCAGCATTTCCATTTGCGACCTTGTACTTTGTGATTTGGCACAGCTTCCTGGGTTTCCATGCCTACGATGCCTTGGTAGGAGGAACTTATCCGCTATGGTTAATGGAGACGATGAATGCCATTAACTTTTTAGTAGTTGTGCTTATTGCCCCCAATTTTATCCGCTCGGCTTGTTTGAATTTTGTCACGTCGTCCCTCCACTACTATGGCAATGTGTCGAATGTTATTCAACAAACACAAGTGCTTAAACCCTGGTTTTTTGCACCGCTGCATTTATTCTGTTTTAACTTTGGCAGCACTCACGCCATTCACCACTTTGTTGTGGGCCAGCCATTTTATATTCGCCAAATGGTTGCCAATAAGGCGCACAAGACCATGCGCGAAAATGGTGTCCGTTTTAATGATCTGAGCACATTTTTTACCGCCAACCGCTGGGTTCCACGTAAGGACTTTCGTAACGGCTCACGAAAAAATAAGTTCCCGGCTTTGGCTGTTGATGCGCCCGTCTGGCAAGCCGCGAAAACGCAGCAATATTCGGATATTTAAAGTGCTCCCAACGCTGCCAGGCGGAATGGATCGGCGGTCAGAACAGGAAGTTATTTTTGAGCGGGCCCTCAGCGCAGCACCGCCACGGTTGGTTAATGCACTTCGCGCCAGTAGATGATGTGGTCGTTACCGCGATATTGGCCGAAGGTAATCACGCCAACCGGATCGTTATTGTAGTTAGCGTCGCCATTCCAATCAAACTGCAACCACGGGTAGTTCCCGAGATTTGCACCCAGGTCGAACGGACCGACATTGCCGCTGCCGGGGGCGGTGAAACTTAAGCCAGCGTCGCCATTGCTGAAGGCAAAACCACCAGCCAGGGCGAATCCCGGCACCGCGGTACTGGTGCCGCCACCGACAACCGCCTCAAAATCACCACCGCCGTCGACGACAAGCTCGCTATTCGACAATTGGGTACAACTGTCGTCGCTGGCAACGCGCCAGCCGCTGGCGCCATCGAAATACTCCAGTTGCACGGCTACCGGCAGTTCACGTGTTTCGGGTCCGAATGCATTATTTATTCGAACACGGCCAAAACGAAATTCTGCGCTGGCCAGGGGCGCCGTCAGGCGCGCATGATCGTTGCTACCATTGCCATCGACGTCCATATCAATACTGGCGGCCGGCAGGGCAACGCCGTCATCGTCGACCGGGGCGATGCCGAACGCGACCAATAATGAACCATCCGGCGCCGCAGCCCGGTTGATGGTCAGGTCGGCGGTGATCACACCGAGTCCGTTGGCCCAACTAAAAGACCCTGCGCCCGTCACATCGAGGCGGGTGGACAAATCAGCGCTTGCCACCTGATCGACCGCGGCAACACCCATTTCATCGGTAAGCGGGTCGTTGGTCCAGCGATTGAGCTTTGCAAAATCCGCGCTGTAATTTTGTGTTATCGCGCCGCCGCTGGTCTCCGCCTGCAACTGCACTTCCAGCTCGGCATCCTCCCCCATATAAGTAAAACCCGCGGCCAAGCAACTCAGGTCGGAGCGATGCGTCAACGTGTGATCGTTTAACGCCAAGTGGTCGGGAACAAAACGACCAACGCGCGCCAGTGCCGAAGCGGCATTGGCGCTGACAGCACCGCTGCCAGTGAAGCCAAGATACTGCGTATCGGCCAGCGTTGCCTGCAGTTGCACGATGCCTACTTCATTCCAGCGCACAGTTTGGGTTTTTGTACCGCCTGTGAACGACGCGAACACATTATTCGCCAAGGCAGGATTCACGCCACCCGCCGGCAGCAGCAGGTTGTTTGTTAGCGTTACCGTATCAGTCGTCGCTTCATTACCAAAGTTTTCGGTGACCGGATTATCGGCAAGGTCGGCGTTGCCATTGCTATCGGCAAGGTCTGGCGCGCCATCGGCATTGCTGTCGTCGGCCGCCTGCCATGCCACCGCGCGCAGCGTAACGTCGAAATCCTGGCCGGCCTTTTTAAACGCCGATCCATCGGCATCCAGCGCCGCGGGGTTGCCCGCCACGTCAATATAAAATCCAAACGGCCGCACCACGAACGGCGCGCTGTTGCCTCGCAGAGTAAGCGCCGGACCCGTCGCCGCATCCGCCAGGCTGACCCGCGCATGCAAAGCGACCTGGCCGGCGTCGGCATAGTTCAAGGCATAGCTGGCACTGGCGTTGGTATCGAACGCGAGACTCACGTTTTGATAGCTGTTGACGCTGCCTTGCGCATTGAGCGGCACAACCACGCCCTGCACCTGCATGGCATTGGGCATCGCGCAGCTGTTCGGGTTAATGCATTCTGCCGCAAATTCCAGGGTATGATTACCGGCCGGCAAGTGCCGCTCACATCGACCGTTAGCCGGATTGGTGCTGATTGCCTGCACCGTCAGGGTCTGTGCCAGTGGCGCAATAGTCGATGCTTTGCCCGCAATTTGGCTGCCCACGGTGCTAAAACGCAGCAAGGAATTGAGAAAACTGATATTCGGGTCATTCGGTAGCGCGCTATTCGACAACTCGGTCACGCTGCCGTCCGCTATATTGATATTGACCGTTTCCTGTGCGGCATTCTTTAGCGCCAGCAGCGTGCCGCCGGACAAAGCGCCGCCATTATCCAGTACGTTAAAAGTGTATGTTGCAATGCCAGAGTTCGGCGCACCGTTAACCAGCGTGCCCTGCCCTTCTGTAATCACCCAATCGCCGTGGCCGGTAGAGGTGGACAAGTTGATGCTGCCAATGTAATTGGTATCCACACTTCCGTCGGCAAGGATCGCCTGGATGTTAACCGGATGCGCTTCGCAAGTTGACGCGGTGGTCGCGGCGATGACGTCGAAATGGTCCAGCGGGCTGGTGCAGACGCCTGTCTGATTAACAATAAGATCATCAATGTGCCAGTAATCGTAGATCGTGCCACTGCCTACCGGGAATCGAAATCTCAATTTCAAATTGGCGTGCAAAGCATCGCTTGGCAGAGTAAACGTCTGCCGAATAATCTGGCCATTGGGACCGCCCCCGGCCCACACCTGCAGTGACTGCCATGCACCGCTATCGTTTTGATATTCCAGAATCAGGTCTTCGCCGGCATTTACATCTTCACTAAAGCTATCTGCGCCACGGCGTATCCACACGTTAAGCTGCGCCTCGGGCACATTGGTATCGATAAGGTTATCGTTGCTGGTCACCGTGATATCGCCCTGCCACAACGAAAGAGAACTGGGTGCAGAGCTAAAAGTTAAAGCATTGACCTGATGACGACCACTACCCGCCGCGGTCCAGTCCGCACTAAAATCGGCGGCGCTGGAAAAGCTGTTGGCATAAATTTGCTGGCAGATGCTGGCGCTGGCTGCTTCCCTTTCGGTGACGACAACATCATCGACATGCCAGTAGTCAAAAATCCTACCGTAAAACCAGTAACCAAAAATGCTACCGCTGGCGCGGGCAAAATTAAATCTGAGCCGAAGGTTTGCGTGCAGGGCGTTTGCAGGTAGCGCAAAGGTTTCCTGAAAAATTTCGCCAGGTGTCCCGCCACCCGCCCAGTTTTGCAATGCTATCCAGGTGCCATTGGTGGCCTGGTACTCCAGCGTCAAATCTTCGCCCGCATCCGGGTTTTCACTAAAGGAATCGCTACCGCGTCTGACCCAGACGCTAAGCTCGGCGCCCGGTACAGCTGCGGCTATACGAGCACTTCGGGTAGTGGCGACAATATAGCCCCGACTAAGCGCCAGAGCATTGGACGCGGAACTAAAGGTTAGGTTATTGACAGCGTGCGTGCCGGTTCCGGTCGCGAGCCAATCGCCGCTAAAATCGCTGTAATCGTTGAAATACTCGGCAAAAATAATATCGCCTGGCGCACCCTCTACCTGCATTGCCGCTAAACACAACAGCAGGGCAAGCCCTGCGGCAACACTCAAAAACCGCCCTTGTAAACGCACATAGTTCATCTTATAAACTATAGCAGCTGGCGCTTCTTTCGCTGCGCGGCACGTTGTATGCTGATTGTTTATTGACCCAAAAAGAGGAGGTCAATGTCATTTTACGAAGACCGCATACTGCCGCGTATAATCAACTGCGCACTGGGAAGTAAAGATTGCATAGCGCTGCGTGAAAAAGTCTGCGCCGACTTACGAGCATAAAAACACGAGACCAATGCAACTGCCAAAATTTGAATTCTTTTTTTGGCTCGTCGGTTGTTTTTAGTCTGTATTTTGGTGACGATCAGCGACAAAGAGTCGAACACACTCTGCAAAATTACTTTGAAAACTCACGCGCTTCGACAAAAACCCTTTTGATAAGCGGGTTATGCGCTTTCAGGCGTTTGACCAGGTAACTGACTGTTTGTTCGACATCATTAGCCGCCAGTCGATCATTGAAGTCGACACTCACGTTCACCAGAATAAATTCCGGCCCCATGTGCATGGTCAATACTTCGTTAACCTTATCGACCGCACCGTTTTCGGCCAGGATGTCGTTAATGGCCGCTCGCACTTCCGGAAGGGCGCTTTCACCGATCAGCAAGCCCTTCGTCTCAACCGCTAACCACACGGCTGTCAACGCCAGAATGATGCCAATCACCACCGATGCGATACCGTCGTACACGGCGTTACCCGTACTGGCGGTGAGATAAACGCCCAGCAATGCCACTAACAAACCGGCCATGGCGGCCGAGTCTTCAAACAACACGACAAACATCGTCGGGTCCTTGCCTTCGTGTACTGCCTGCAGATAACCCGTGTCGCCTTTGACTTTTTTGAATTCACGCAAGGCAAACCACCAGGCCGCGCCTTCGAACAGAAGCGCAAGGCCCAATACAATATAGTTTACCGTTGGGTGACTCAGCTCGGCCGGATGCCTGATGTGTTGAATGCCCTCGTAAATCGACACACCGGCACCGACCGAAAAAATGGCAATCGCGACGACGAAGCTCCAAAAATAGATTTCCTTGCCATAACCGTAGGGAAACTCTTCGTCCGCCGGCCGCTGCGCGCGCTTTAGGCCGTACAGCAACAAGCCCTGATTGCCGGTGTCGACCAGCGAGTGAACCGCCTCCGACAGCATGGCCGAACTGCCGGTGATTACCGAAGCGGCAAATTTAGTTACCGCAATCAGACTATTGCCAACCAGGGCCGCAATAATGACTTTTTTCGAGGAAGAGGATGACATGCGGCTACCGCTGTACCTGTTTGGCCTTAAAGCCCTTTTTCTCAAGGCGCTTTACCAAACCCTTAGGGCCACCCAGATGACCGGCGCCAACCACGACAAAATAGCGGCCCTTACCGCGCAACCAGCGCCGAATTTTTTTTGCCATTTGCGCATTTCTGTCGTCCAGCAGCCGCTTTATATACGGATTGAGTTCGGGGAACTCCTTTACCGGTTCCGTCATATAGCGATACATGCGGTCCACGTCGCCGCGCAGCCAATCGACAACCAGCCGATTCAGCTCCGCCTGCACCGAGTCCTGCGCGAGCAACTCGAAGGTATGGCGCAAGCTCAGGTCTTGCTCGGTTGCGCTCGCCTGACTCAGCATATCAAGCTGCTGCGCCAGCGTTTCCAGCTCCAGTACCGGTTTACCGATCTCTTTCGCTTGCTGGATGAAATAACTGTCGATGCCGGCCGCGGGATCATAGCCGTAGACCAGCATTTCCTGCGCGACGAAGGTCTGCTCAAAAAACCAGGGTTGCATGTTTTGAAACGCTTGAATGCCATAACCACGCGCCTCTAACACCTCCTGCACCTGCTGCAGTGTCGCCGGCGATAACTCGTCTGCCAGGCTGCGCCCGTCCGGCAAGGTACCACGCCGGGTAAACTCTTCTTGCAACTGCTGGGCGGGAATGGCGTCGACGTTGATTTCAACCACAAGCTTATCGGCATTCTCGAAACGTTCGATGACGGCGCTGTGCAGCGGGTACATGTTTTTTTTCATTAAATGTACCGAGCCGAACAGATACACTTTGCTGCGCCGGCCCTTGAACTCAAACAAGCTGAGCGCGCCCTGCTGTTGCTGTGCTTTGTCACGCAGTTCGGCCGCAGACGCGATGTTTTCCTGGTCGATTCTTACCGGTTCGCAAGCGCGGGCTATTTTTTTTGCCGCGCGCTGCCGTTCACATTTCCGAATCGCGTCGACCACCGCCATCAGGGGGTTGGCGGCCGCGCTGGACTGTCCGGTGGCGCTACGTTCTTCGCCAACAGCAAGCGCGGCCGCCGAATGCGTGACAGGCGGTGTCTTGTGCGGCGCGACGGCCGGCTGTTGCGCCAGCGAACCGGGCGACGCCAACGCGCAGCAGCCGATCACAACCAGGCGCGCCACTTGCGCTAGCGGCCTAAACATAAATTTTGCCCTGCATATATAGGCTGGCCTGGCCGGCAAGCAATAGACGGCAACGTTGCGCCGCGTAAGCAGGTGCTCAACAGACACACCGCCGCGGAGTTGCCGCCAAATACGTTATCGGTAAATGCATCGACCTGGTAGATATCCCATTCCATCGTTATTGCCCATTGGCGCTAGCGTCACGCCCCGAAACAGATTGTTGTCAATTTTTCCGGATGATGATTGTCGATCGGCGCCACTAACGCTTTGCTTATTAGCCTTCCGTTAAGGTAACTGGTTTAAACATGCCAGCCTGCCGGGAGCGCAACGATTATAGACAGTTTGGAAAGGCTTTCAAAGCGGTCACCGTGCTGCCAGCACTCGTTCCAGGTTTACGACTTACCGCTTAGCCGGGCAACCATATCGCTGATGCGCTGCAGCCGCTGCAACGGGTTGGCGCAGCATAGCAATTCATATTTTTCTTGCGTGTCGACCGGTAACAGTTGACTAAGCAGGTTGCTGATTTGCAAGGCGTTACCATTATCCACACTGAGGTGCATATGCGCTACGCTCGGGTGCTTTAGCAGCTCGTTGAGTAACTCCGCCAGATGTTGGTGTTCATGCGGTATCGTCTGCGGCTGTTCGGCGGCAAGAAATTCCACCTCGGCGAGCAGCAAATGATCCGGCTGCGTGTCGACCTTGAGAACACGAAACTTATCGTCGCCACGAGCAAAAATTCCCAGCCTGCCGTTCTGCAGCGCATGCCAGTCGATAATGCGCGCGTAAGTGCCGATGTCTACCAACTCCATTGCGCCACTACTCTCGCTGGCGACTTCGCTACCGCGACGAATGCCGACCACGCCGAAGCCGCTGTCGTCGCGCATGCAGCGCTTTATCATGTCGAGATAACGCGGCTCAAATATTTGTAGCGCGATTTCACCGCCGGGAAACAACACCGCTTGCAACGGAAATAGTGGAATCCTCTCAGCCACGTTCGACTGCCGGTTTAGGGCGCCCCTCCGCCGATGCGACGCCGGCGCCAAACGGCTTAAACAACACCAGCAGTTGCGGCAGCAGTAACAGCGCGCCTAGCAAGGCGCCCAACATGGCCGCACCGGTGAGCAGGCCAAAATAGATGCTGGGCCGGAAATTCGATAAAGCCAGAATTGAAAAACCTATGATGACGGTAACCGACGTGTAGTACAACGCCCGACCGATGCTTTCGTGGCAGCGATACATGGTAGCAATATAATCGCGGTCTTTTGGAAACTCGGCGCGAAAACGATGCAGGTAGTGCACCGCGTTGTCGACACCAATGCCGATAGCGATGGCGGCGATGGTGATGGTCATCATATCCAGCGGTATGCCCGCCAGACCCATGCCCCCCAGTACCATCCCGGCCGCCAGCATATTGGGCAGAATGCCGAGTATGGCAATTTTTAGCGAACCGAACAGCACCATAAACATGACCATGATGGCGATGAAAACAGCCGCGATCGTTAGAATCTGCGAACTGTAGAGACTCTGCAACATGTTATTGTAGAGTACCAGCAGACCGGTGAGTTGCACATTTTCCGGCTGCAGGCCCACTTCGTCGACCAGGTAAGCACGCACTTTTTGCAAAAATTCGGCGCGATTCAGCTCACGGCTGGTTTCCTTTACCCTGATGCTGATACGGGTCTCGTCGCGGTCTTCGATAAGATAAGGCCTTATCATGATGTCGCTGATCGCGGCCGGCAGGCTGTCTTTCGCCACGGCCAATTGCACGTCATCGATACCGCCGCCAAGCAGATCCTGCATCAGCTTGTACAAGGTGGCCAACGACAACACCTTGCCCGTCTCCGGCATCGCCTCCAGCGCGTCGTGTATACGTTCAATTTCGCTCAAGCCCTGCGTTGTAAACCAAACGCTGGTTGCTGAATCACCTTCGTCACCGAAGTCGTCGCCAAAATCGTCATCGAACTCTTCGTCAAATTCGTCGCCGAATTCATCGTCAAAGTTTTCGATATCATCGCTCGACTCCACCTTAGCATTCTCGTTAGCCTGCTGCTCGGCCGTGATAACAATCTCCAGCGGGATGGTGCCACCCAGTTGCGCGTCGATCAGCTCCATGCCCTGATAAATTTCGGTTTTGGAATCAAAAAAATCGATAAAGCGATTCTCCACCTGCAAGCGACTAATGCCTATGGCGCAGACTACGGCGAGCAAGGCGCTGATGAGCAGAATCCATTTGCCGTAACGTTCGGCAACGACCGCGAATTTGTGCGTGAACACGGTCGAACCCGCCACCGTAGGCACGGTTTCGCTTTTCGGCAGCAATACCACGATAGCGGGCAGGATAATAAACACCAGGGTCAAAGCGACGGCGGTGCCCAGGGTCATCATCCAGCCGAAATCGATCACTGGCCGAATACCACTCACCACCAGCGAGGAAAACGCGACGATGGTCGTCAGCGCGGTGTAAATACACGGCTTGAGCATGGAACGCACCGTTTGCATGACCAGCTCGTGCTGCGACAGCTCGGGTTCGCTGGCAAACAACTCACGGTAGCGCACCACCAAATGGACGCAGATTGCCAGCGTAATGATCAGCAGCAGCGCCACGAAGTTGGACGACACCACCGTCATGCGCCAGTCTACCAACGTTAGAAAACCTAACATCGCCACACAGGTGCTGATACAAATCAGCAGTGGAATCCAAACCCAGCGCGGGCGGCGAAAAATAACGCTCAACAAAATAACGACAAACACAAGAATGCCGCTGCCAAAAACCAGCATGTCTTTCTTAACAAAGTCGATCATGTCGGCGGTGATCATCGACACACCACCCAGATGAATGTCGGCGTTATCTTTGTACTTCTCCAAAATAACGCGCACTTCCGCGACCATCTTTGCCCGCCGCTGGTTAAATTCGACCGAGTAATCTTTGTAGTCCTGCTGCGCGCTTTTGTAAGCAAGACGCTGTGCCTCGTCCAGCCCTTCACTTTTCTCTTTATCACGCAGACGCTCGCGCCGCTCCAGCAGCTTGCGATACGTTGCATCGTTTTCAATATTCACCTGTAGCGCCGTCGTCTTGCCGTCGGGGCTGACCAGCATGTTGGCGTAAATAGGACTCGTACTAAATTCCTGGCGCACCAGCTCGCGATCGACGCCCTCATCTTGCAGCGTTTTTAAACCATCGCCCAGTTCATTGATATTTACATTCGGACTCTGCAGCAGCGGTACATTGAGTACCGACATGACACTGGCGACCCCTTCGAGCTTTCTCAGCTCATCGGTCAGAGCATCAAGCCGCTGCAACACGGCGTCTGCCAACAAGTCTTCCTGCGGCGTGAAGGTGACGACCAAAAAGTCTTGCGTCGCGTAACGCTTGGCGAATTCACGGAAATACTCCAAATCCTGGTCGTCTTCCAGAACCAGCGCATCAGCAGATGCGTCGAGCTTGAAGGTGGGCGCATGGTAAGCGAGAAAAGCCAGCACAAGCGTTAGCAACAGCAATACTGTTTTGGCCTTGCCGAGAATCAGGCATTCATAGAGTTGGAAAAAGCGTTCCATCATTTAGTATTCAAATCCGTTGGGGTTATGAGGGGGATGAGCACATCATTGTCAGTGCGTTTAGGGTGCTGGTTCGCAACTGTAGTCGCGCGTCACATGGCGGCAGGGAAGCTCAGGCATCGGCACCCCAGCGCTCAACCAGCGTTTGCTCCACACCGAGCTGGTCAAGCGTGCGTGCGACGATAAAATCAACCAGCTCGCCCACCGTGGCCGGCTTATGATAAAAGCCCGGGCTGGCGGGTAGTATGGTCACGCCCATACGCGCAAGTTTTAGCATGTTTTCCAGGTGAACCGCCGAATACGGCGACTCGCGCGGCACGATAATGAGTTGTCGCTTTTCCTTCAGCGCAACGTCCGCGGCGCGTTCAATCAGGTTGTTGCTCGCCCCCTGCGCAATGGCGGACAGGCAACCGGTGCTGCACGGGCAGATCACCATGGCGGCCGGCGCGCTGGACCCCGAGGCGACCGGCGCAGTCCATTGTTCGCGACCGTAGACTTTGAGGCAGCCCGCATCAACGGCGAAATAATCGGTGAGAAAAGTTTCTATCAGCGCCGGTTTGGCTGGGATATTTAATTCAGTTTCAGTCGCCACAACAAGCTGCGCGGCCTTGGAAATAAGAAAGCTGACCTCGCAACCGGCTTGCAGCAGGCACTGCGTCAAACGCAGGCCGTAACGCGCGCCGGAGGCACCGGTCATGGCCACGGTGACTCGCTGCCGAGTCATTTTTTCACCTGCAGCGCGGCGATAAGTTGTTGCTGAATACCGCCAAAGCCGCCGTTGCTCATTATCACAATATGGTCGCCCGTTTGCGCCAGCGCCGCCAGTTGCTCAACGATGGCAGTGATGGAATTCAGCACCGTGGCATTGCCGAGCAGTTCCCGTGCCGACCATTGCATGCCATCCCCTTCATACCAAAACACGTGATCGGCGCTGCTTACCGATTGCAATAGCTCGTGCTTGTGTACACCCATACGCATTGTGTTAGACCGTGGTTCAATCACCGCAATAATTCGAGCATCGCCCTGCTGCTTGCGCAAGCCCTGCAGCGTGCTGGCAATCGCGGTAGGGTGATGGGCGAAGTCATCGTACACGGTCACACCACACAATTCGGCCAACTTTTCCATCCGCCGTTTCACCCCGCTAAAGGCTGACAAGGCCGCAATGCTGGTTTCGGCGGCGACACCGGCGTGGTCGGCTGCGGCAATAGCGGCGATTGCATTCTGCATGTTGTGCACCCCGGTATGCGCCCAACGCACAACGCCGTGTTGCAGCAAGGATTCTTCCCCGTTGGCGAAAACGCATTCCTGCACCATAAACTCGCTGCCGTCGGCCTGCAACGGCAGTGCCTGCCAGCGGGCGCCGGACGTCTGTGCATCGCAAGCAGTGTATTCAACAGGCGTCCAGCAACCACGCGCCAGCACTGCGTCCAGCGCGGGCATTGCTGCCGGCAATACAATCATGCCGTTGCCCGGAATGGTGCGCACAAAATGATGGAACTGCGTTTGAATGGCGGCCAGATCGGCGAAGATATCGGCGTGGTCAAATTCCAGATTGTTGAGTATGGCGGTGCGCGGCCGGTAATGGACAAACTTCGAACGCTTGTCGAAGAAGGCGCTATCGTATTCGTCCGCCTCGATAACGAAGTGCTGGCCGTCGCCAAGACGGGCCGAGATACCAAAGTCTTGCGGAATACCGCCGACCAGAAACCCGGGATGCAAACCAGCGTGTTCCATTATCCAGGCCAACATACCGGTGGTAGTGGTTTTTCCGTGTGTGCCGGCCACCGCGAGCACCCAGCGCCCCTGCAACACATGCTGGCTCAACCACTCCGGCCCGGAACAATACGGCACGCCCTGCTCCAGCACGGCTTCAACCGCCGCGTTACCGCGCGACAAGGCGTTACCTATGACTACCAGGTCCGGCCTGGCCGTTATGAATTCGGCGTCGTAACCGCTGTGCAGTTCAACGCCTTGCTGCTCCAGCTGACTGCTCATGGGAGGGTAAACGTTTTCATCCGAGCCGCTGACCGTGTGGCCTAACTGCCGGGCCAGCAGCGCCATGCTGCCCATAAACGTGCCACAAATACCCAGAATATGCAGTCGCATGTTATTTTTGTACCCGTTGTCGTTAGCGTTAACGTTACGATTTCAGTATTATACGCGGCCTTAGCGTACCCTGTGCTGTTATGTACGCTGAAACAAATTACAACCAACGGAGAACAGCAGTGGCAAAAAAGAATGCTTTTTATGCGCAATCGGGTGGCGTGACCGCGGTCATTAATGCATCGGCCTGCGGCGTTATCGAAACCGCAAAATTACATAAGAAAAAAATCGGCAAGGTCTACGCCGGCAACAACGGTATTCTCGGCGCCCTGTACGAGGAGTTGATAGACACCAGCAAGGAAACCCCCTCGACCATTGCCGCACTAAAACACACACCCGCTGGCGCTTTTGGCTCGGCCCGTTACAAACTGAAAGACCTGACCACCCATCGCGCGGAATACGAACGACTCATAGAAGTTTTCAAGGCGCACAACATCGGTTACTTTTTTTACAACGGCGGTGGCGATTCGCAGGATACGGCCTTGAAGGTGTCGCAAGTGGGCGCAACGCTGGGCTACCCTATTACCTGTATCGGCATACCGAAAACGGTAGACAATGACTTACCCTGTACCGACTGTTGCCCGGGTTTCGGCTCGGTCGCCAAGTACGTGGCCGTATCGACCAAAGAGGCTGCGCTCGATGTTGATTCGATGTACAAAACTTCAACCAAGGTATTTATCTTGGAGGTCATGGGCCGCCACGCCGGCTGGATAGCCGCCGCCGCCGGCTTGGCCGCACAGCAAAAAGATGATGCGCCGCATATTATTTTGTTCCCCGAAATCGCCTTCAACCGGCAAAAGTTTATTAAAGAAGTCGCTCGCCGCGTGAAAAAAACCGGCTATTGCGTGGTTGTTGCATCCGAAGGCGCGCACTATGCCGACGGCAAATTTGTTGCCGATGCCGGGCGTAAAGATGCGTTTGGTCATACCCAACTGGGTGGCGTGGCGCCAACTCTGGCGCATATGGTGAGCGACGATCTAGGGGTAAAATACCACTGGGCGGTGGCCGATTATCTGCAACGCTCGGCGCGCCATATTGCGTCGGCCACCGATGTCGAACAGGCCTACGCAGTTGGCAAGGCCGCGGTTGAAATGGCGGTAGCAGGCAAGAACGCAGTCATGCCTATCATCGTCAGAAACAAGACCAAGCGTTACGGCTGGCATATTGATTCGGTGGCGCTGAAAAGCGTTGCCAATGTGGAACGCAAGATGCCGCGCAATTTTATTGCCCGTAATGGCTTTGCTATTACCGACAAGGCCCGCGCCTACCTGCAACCGCTGATTCAGGGTGAGGATTATCCGCCGTATAAAAACGGCTTGCCGAAATATGCGCAGCTAAAAAAGGTGATGGTGGCTAAAAAGCTGCGGACTAAATTCACTCCGCATTGATAGATTGATTCACTCGCCACATCCATGTGACTCGCCTTATCAGGCAGCTTGTGTGACTGTGGTTCAGTTTGCGCTTTTCGGGAGTAAACTGGAACAGCTTTAAATCGGCTAGCCTGCCACAGGGTGCGCATCGCGCACCCTGCCTAACTGCTTCACAACAACGGCGCGATCACCAGACTGACAATCGCCATCACGTTGATCAGGATATTCATCGACGGGCCGGAGGTATCCTTGAACGGATCGCCAACGGTATCGCCGACCACGACCGCGGCGTGTACGTCGGAGCCCTTGCCACCGAGATTGCCCTGCTCGACAAACTTTTTGGCGTTGTCCCAAGCGCCGCCGGCATTGGCCATCATTAATGCCAGCAGCACACAACCCAGCAAGGCGCCGCCCAGCATTCCGCCCAGAGATTCGGCCCCGATACCGAAGCCGACGACGCAGGGCGCCCCGACGGCGATAATGCCGGGAACAATCATTTTCTTCAATGCCGACGTGGTTGCGATGTCTATGCACTTATTGTGATCTGGCTCGGCGGTGCCCTCGCGCAGGCCGGGAATTTCCCTGAACTGGCGCCGGATTTCCTCGATCATCGCCATGGCGGCATCGCCGACTGCTGTCATCGTGATCGAAGCGATCAGAAACGGCAACATGCCACCGATGAACAGGCCCACCAGCACCATGGGATCGGTCAACTCCAGGCTAAAATCAGCATTTTTGGCTGTCATGGTTTCGACGAACGCCGCGATGATAGCCAGCGCCGCCAGGGCCGCCGCGCCGATGGCAAAGCCCTTACCGATCGCCGCCGTAGTATTACCAACGGCGTCGAGGCCGTCGGTAATTTTGCGGGTCTCTTCACCCAAACCGGCCATTTCGGCAATGCCACCGGCGTTATCGGCAACCGGGCCGTAGGCGTCCAGCGCCATCGTCATGCCAACGGTTGCCAACATGCCCACCGCTGCAATACCGACCCCATAGAGCCCGGCTAATTCGGTGGAAACGAAAATAACGCCACAAATCGTTAATACCGGTATAACTACCGACTCCAGGCCCACCGCCAGACCGGTAATCATGACGGTTGCCGCGCCCGTTTTACCCGCTTCGGCAATGCGTTCAATCGGCTTGCTGGCCGTGTAATACTCGGTTACCAGACCGACGATAATGCCACCGACAATGCCGGCGATAATCGCCCACCACACATTGCTATCGACACCCGACGCCCGGGCTAGCAAATAAGCACCGCCGATCAGCAGTACCGCCGAACCCTGGTGGCCGAGGCGCAAGGCTTTCTCCGGTGCCGTTGCGGAGCGGCTGCGCACCAGCATGATACCAATCAAGGAGCAAACCAAGCCCACCGCAGCCAGCATTAGCGGCAGCGCCATCAGCGCCGATTGGCCGCCTACCGGCGCCAACGCTTCGATGCTGAATTCACCGCTCATCACCAGCGTCGACGCAATGGCGATGGTTGCAATCATCGCCCCGCAATAGGATTCGAAAATGTCTGAACCCATGCCCGCGACATCGCCAACGTTGTCGCCCACGTTGTCGGCAATCACGCCGGGGTTGCGCGGGTCATCTTCGGGTATGCCTTCTTCCAGTTTGCCGACAAGATCGGCACCCACATCGGCGCTCTTGGTATAAATACCACCACCGACCCGGGAAAACAGCGCTACCGAAGACGCGCCCATACCGAAGCCATGAATGGCATGCACTGTGTGCGGGTCACCACCGAAGTACCAATACAATCCGCCCAGACCGATCAACCCCAGCGAAGCGACGCACAGGCCCATGATGGAGCCGCCGAAAAAAGCCACCGTTAGCGCTGCCGCCTGGCTGTCCTGGTGCGCCGCAACGGTGGTGCGCGAATTGGCCTTGGTCGCGGCCCACATGCCGAGATAGCCAGCCAGCGCCGAAGATAAGGCGCCGACCAAAAACGAAATGGCCGTATTCATGCCAAGTGGCGAAACGATAATCAACACCAGCAAGACGCCAACAAATATGGCCAGCATTTTGTATTCGCGGTGCATAAACACCATGGCGCCTTCATGGATCGCGTTAGCGATTTTCTTAATGTTATCTTCGCCCTCACTGTAGCCGGAGAGCATTTGATAAATGACAAAGGCAACTACCAGCCCGATCACACCCAAAAGCGGTGGTATAAGAAGATATTCGTTCATAGGTGTCCCCAGGGATTATTAGAAGGAATAAAATGTAGCCCCAACCAGCAGTCGTTAGATTGTCCTGCGCCTTATGTTATCTCTCTTGATTCTGCCCCGATATTCGATCACTTGGCGATCAGAGCGGCTCTTATCATAGCGAAGTCGTGTCACTGTTCACAAGTTATCGTCACGGCTTTTTGGGTTCGCGGTATCGGAAACTCGCAATACTGTCAAGTTTGAACACAATTCCAGCGGTGCCAAGCACCGGTTGGACTGGTATAATACGCCCCGCGCGACGCCGAGGTGAGGCGCGGCCCGCAAAAATTCATCACAACCCATCATACTCACCGCGCTTTGACGATGTCATTGGCAACCACGACAAGCGCAGACGGCAAATTTCCCTAACACTAAAACTAAAGGTGGCAATGATTCCATGAGCTTAAATCTAGTACCCCCAGGCAGGGATCTCCCTGACGATTTCAACGTGATTATCGAAATTGCCGCGCATAGCGACCCGGTTAAATATGAAGTCGATAAAGACAGCGGCGTATTGTTTGTCGATCGCTTCATGGGCGCGTCTATGGTTTACCCGTGTAACTATGGTTATATTCCCGACACATTGTCGGACGACGGCGACCCGATGGACGTGCTGGTGCGCACCCCGCACAGGGTAAATATCGGCTCGGTGATTCGCTGTCGCCCCATCGCCATGCTGGATATGGAAGACGAATCGGGGATCGACTATAAAATCCTTGCCTTACCCGTGTCGAAGCTAACGCCGTTTTGGGCACATGTGCAAGCGCGCGAAGATATGCCGCAAGTGCTACTCAAGCAAATTGAGCATTTCTATGAACATTACAAAGATCTGGAAGAGGGCAAATGGGTGAAACTTAGTGGCTGGCGCGATAAAGAGGCGGCCCGCCAAGCCATTCTAAAATCGGTAGAGAACTATAAAAATGAAGGGTAGTAAGCTGTCTCGGACATCTTAGACCTGCTGCCCCCGAAGGCAAGCGACATAGACGTGACGAGTAACTTGCGTCTAGTAAAAAAGCCGGCTGATTACCGGCTTTTTTAGTGCGTCTAATTTAAGGCAGCTTCCTGGTTAGAGAAAGACAACGGAGCAAAACTCCCTCCCTGCTTAGCAGCGCGCTGGAGTCCGGGCGTTTAACGCTTGCGGCGTCTGGTTTTCTTCGGCAACCTGGCTTTTGGCATCGCTGCCAGCAGCTTCTTGTAAAGCTTTGAGCCCTTGCGAATCCGCTTGTGCTCTGCATAAGCCTGAACCGCTTTGTTCCAGGCTTCCTGCTTTCCGTGGGCATTAATTGAAAAGCTGGTGCAGACAATTTTGTTTTCCAGGGCGGAGGCTATTCCAATCTGAAAAATGGGTGTCTTGGTGCCACTTTTCTCGGTTTTAACCAGGTAGCTAATGCCTTTCACGCTACCATCTTTGTTGAAACACAGTTCTGCTTTACGCTTTTCTTTCGACTTCGCTTGCTGCAGGCGCAGCTCATGATCCCGCACCTGGGCTTCTGCTTCGACTTTTTTTTCCTGCTTGCTGCCGAGTCGTTTACCGCCTTTCTTCAGCGAAAAATATTCCTGATAAAGCTTGCCGTTAACCGTTCTGCGCACCCGAAATCCGTAGAAGGCTTCATTGTCTATTAATTTTACGCTCAAAACTCATCTCCGTTATATCGAAATGGCTGTTTATTCCGACTAACTAACACCCTGCCCGTGAGTGCCAAAATTTCGAAACCTCGTTCGTTATGTTTGCCCGTATGCGCAATGTATACAACCGCGCCAGCGCTATTCTTAGCATACTCCATATTGCCTAAAAAACAAGCGACCTACTCCGGTTTAGGCGCAAAGCAATGCCAGAGTGTTAGAGACTGCCACTTTGGTTAAGCGGCGCACATCAACCGATTTGCTGATCCATCTCCAGCGCTGGCTCTGATTCATGTGGCTTGCCTACCACTTTGGCGGGTACACCGGCGACTGTGGAGTGCGCCTGCACATCGGCTAACACCACGCTACCCGCGGCGACTTTGGCACCACGCCCCACCGTCACATTGCCTAACACCTTGGCCCCTGCTGCCAGCAGTACACCGTCTTCGATGTGCGGGTGGCGTTGGCCGGCTTGCGTACCGCAGCCCCCCAGCGACACACCGTGCAGCATAGACACATTGTGCCCCACTGTGGCAGTCTCTCCGATGACGAGTCCGGTGGCGTGATCAAGCATAATACCGCTACCCATCGTTACCGCTGGATGAATATCCACGTCGAAGGTACAGGCACTGCGGTTCTGCAGAAACAGCGCCAGCGAGCGCCGCCACTGGCCCCATAAATGGTGCGCCACGCGGTGCGTTTGAATGGCATGAAACCCTTTGAAGAATAAAAAGGGGCGCGAGTAATATTGGCTGGCCGGGTCACGCTGTTTGTGCGCTTGCAAATCTTCGCGCATCGCCAACGCGATCTGTGGGTCATCAGTCAGCACCTGCTCAAACACCTCGCGCAACAACATCGCCGGCACATCGGCACTGCCCAGCTTGGTCGCCAGATGAAACGCCAACGCCGACTCCAGACCGTCATGAATCAAAATACTGGCGTGATAAAAGCTTGCCAGCGTGGGTTCACCCTGACTTTGTTCGGTCGCCTCGTTGCGAATGACTTCCCATAGATAATCGGGATTACCTGGTTCTTGCATGACGTCTCCTCATTCGACAAAGCTTTTTCGTTAGTTTAATACAACCATGCCTAGTGCCATTCACCACGCAAAGTTTTAACCCGCTCGAACAAATCGTTAGCACTGACCTGCGCCGCCGGGATGCTGGCGCCAGCAACAATGCTGACCCTGGACCAAAAGCGCCGCGGTAACTTGCTGAAGGCGTGACCACCGCGATGACTGAAGAAACTGCCCCACAAGCCGCGCAGCGCCAACGGTATCACCGGTACCGGAGTGCGCTCAACGATAAGCTCAACGCCCTTCTTAAACTCATTCATCTCGCCGTCAGTGGTTAATTTACCCTCCGGGAAGATACACAGCAGGTCGCCGTTTGCAAGGCCGGCCGCGATCGCATCGAGCGCCTGTTCGTACGCTTGTTTATCCTCGTGTTGCGAAGTAATAGGTATCGCCCGACCCGTTCGAAAAATGAAATTCAGCACTGGAATGTCAAATATCGGTTTATACATCACAAATCGAATCGGCCGGCGGCAGGCCCCGCCAAGCAACAAAGCGTCAACATAGCTGACATGATTGCACACCAGCAACGCGCCGCCCTGTTCGGGAATCTCATCCAGCGCCTGATGCTGTACGCGATACATCGTATGGCTGAGCAGCCAGATAAGAAAACGCATGGCGAACTCGGGTACGCGTTGAAATATGTACAAGGTGACCACAATATTCATGACAGCCAAAACGAGAAAAAATTCCGGAATCGACAGCCCGGCCCATTCGAGCAACACCACACCCAGCACGGCGGCCACCACCATAAACAAGGCATTGAACACATTGTTGGCCGCAATCACCTGCGCGCGCTGTGGCGCAGGGGTGCGCAATTGTACCAGGGCAAACAGGGGCACAATAAACAAGCCGCCGAAAATGCCGATCAGCAGCAGGTCGAGTAGCACGCGAATAGAGTTCTCCTGCGCCAGATAAGCCGCCACGCCAAGCAATTCGGCCCCGGACTGCGCCGGTACCGAAAAATACAGGTCGATACCAAAAATGCTGAGACCGAGCGCGCCAAACGGTACCAGCCCGATCTCCACCCTGCGACCCGACAAGCGCTCGCACAGCAAAGACCCAACGCCGATTCCCAACGAAAAAATACACAGTACCAGCGTGACCACATCGGCCGAGCCGTGCAGAAACACACGGGTAAAATTGGGGATTTGGGTGAGATAAGCCGAGCCCAAAAACCAGAACCAGGAAATACCCAAAATGGAGTGGAACACACTGTCATCGTGCAAGGCGTAGCGCATCACAACCCGGGTTTGCGTCCACGCGTTCCAGTTGATGCGCAGGTCGGCGGCGGGCGCAGCGGCCGCCGGAATAAAGCAACTAACGCCCCAGCCGAGCAGCGCAACACAAACCACGGCGAGTGCGGCCAGAGTATAATCGCCGTTGCCATTAAACAGCAGGTTAGCGCCGACCAGCCCGAGAATGATGGCAATGAACGTGCCCGTTTCCACCAGCGCGTTGCCACCCACCAGCTCGGTTTCATGCAGTTGCTGGGGCAAAATCGAATATTTCACCGGGCCAAAAAAGCTCGACTGCATGCCCATCAAAAACAGCAGCGCAAACAGTGCCATCATGCTGTGGGTCACGAATGCCACAGCCGCCAGCAGCATAATGCCGATTTCACACAATTTGATGCGCCGAATAAGCCACGCTTTATCGAATTTATCGGCTATTTGCCCGGCAGTGGCCGAAAAGATAAAAAACGGCAGAATAAATAGCAGCGCCGCCACATTGATCAACACGTCGCTGCTGAACGGCAAATCAGCCGTGCTGGCGAAAGCCAGCACCAGCACCAGCGTATTTTTATACAGGTTATCGTTGAAGGCGCCCAGAAACTGGGTGGCAAAAAAAGGTGCAAAGCGACGCCGCTTTAGCAGGCCGAACTGGTTTTCTCGGGGTGTCTGTTGTTGGTCTTGCATAACCCGGGCCTTTGGCTTTTACGCCAACAAGGATTGATATTCAGACGGATAAAGCGCCGGGCCAACCTGGACAAAACGCGGGTAAATTCGGTCAAACTGCTGCAGCACGGTTTCTTTCAGCGCTATATCGGCAGCGCGAATGCAGGCGCTGATCTGCGCCGCCGACCATTGTTTTTCGTATTGCGCGGCAATGGGCGCATAGCTGAGATGCCACGCCTCCGGCGCGATGCCATCGCTATCGTGCTGGTATGGCCGGAAGAAGCCGTGACTGTTGCCGCTGGCAATTTGCCGATCCAGCCAGCGATGCAAGGCGCCGAACACACCGCCCGGCCCAGCCTCATCTGGCGTCAGGCGCACCCGGTAATCAGCCCCGACAGCGCGCTTGTCGTAGACGTCGAAATCGGTACCCCAATGATGCCTCGAGGCACCGGGCAAGGCCGACCAGCGCAATATGGCCCACATCAATTCAGCGGGCGACAAGGCAGCAAACGGCAATACCTTGCCAGCGCTGTCGACCAGTTCACGCTGGCCGGCCGCCTTGGCGTTCCAGATGCCGCGCTGGCGCTCGAAATCTCGAAAACCACTGGCGATGGCGAGTTCAAACCCGGCGGCCAGCGCGTCGCGCCGCAAGGCGTAAAACGCCGGCCACACGTCTCTATGCAAGCCGCAGCCGTGGGCGTCGTAAACAATATGTGAGTCTATTTGACCAGCAAGATTTGCAGCCTGCATGACGCTTGCCCTAACGCGGCGAACTCCGCTAACTATAAACAAAATAGTCTAGCGCATTGGGTAGCGCAAAACAGGGCTGTTTTTCCGCTTGCCATTTGTTTTACACTAGCTATTCTGCATGACCATAATCACCATAAGGGATGATGCACCGTGTATATCGCTGAACTTTCAGATTCCAACTTGCCACAACGTCTGTACAAACTGGCCGAACAACTATTAGACGGCTTCGCTTCGCAACAACAGCGGGAACTGCCCGGCAGCCAGAACGTGTTCGCGGACGCTGAACCTGGAACCTGTTACCGCATAAACAGCGGTGGCGTCGAAGTCGAAGTCGACGGCACGCTGTTATATTTTCTGGAACCCGGCGATTTCATTGCACCCATCGAACTACACGATGCCGATGCCGCACTGGTATTCAAATGCAGTCAGCCTGTTAGCTTGCAAACTTACGCCTGGGAAGACATTGCCGCCATGCTGCAGCGCGATGCTACGCGCATGAACACCTGGATGCAGTTGCAGGCGGCCAGCAATACTATTGTTCTGCACGCCCTCGCGCGGCACCGTAATCCGGTCGCCGCGCCGCACAGCGAGCAGCTTGATTTTGTACCGGGTCAAACAATCATCAAGCAGGGTGCGACAGCGACGCAAGTGTATAAATTATTGGCGGGTCACGCCGAAGCTGCGCAGCACGGTGTTAAAGTAGGCGATATTAATACCGGTGAAATGTTCGGCACGCTGGCGGTGTTCACCGGGCAAAAGCGCCCGGCGTCAGTCACTGCACAGCAAGCCTGCACCGTGCTGGCCATCGACCGGAACGATTTTATCGACATGCTGCGCCTGCAGCCGGAAACCTGCCACCGCATGTTCGAGACCATGGCGAGCCAGAT
>CAZJDL010000062.1:0-23598 GCA_964544755.1 uncultured Pseudomonadales bacterium
CCAACGCCTGACACACCAACGCCTGACACACCAACGCCCAACAATTCAGTCTTGACAGTCAACGATGGCTTCGAAAATGGCATCGAGGCTAACTGGCGAGCAGTACCAGCCAACTTCAAGTTTTCGAATGAAAGCCGTGAAGGTAATAAGTCGATACATTTTCTACCCGACTCGAGTGGCGGCAAACGAAGTGAGCTGGTACTCACGAATGGCAATGGTACCTATCACTGGGGTCAGGACTACTGGATAGGCTTCAGCATCAATGTGCGCGTTGCGCCTACCGGTTATAAGATCATCAGCCAACATCACTCGACCCCCGGTGTCGGCTCTGACGGCCAGGCCGACTGGAGCGTAACTGCAGGCCCGAATTCGTTCGTGATGATGGCTCAGGAAGGCAGGTTTCTTTTTTTTACGGCAACGGACCCGAGTGCAGTAGATATCGTACCCGAACGCGGAGCCGCAACCAGGCGCCTGCAAATAACAAAACGGCCTTATACCATGAACACATGGCATGACATTGTCATGCATGTTCGCTATGCACCCGATAGCACGGGTATTACCGAGATATGGATGGATGGCGAACAGGTTGTCAATGTGCGTGGCCCGAGTGTCTACAAGTATGATCTAGCTGGCCGCCCGAAATCGCCCAGGCAATACCAGAAAATCGGCATATATCACGGCTCGACCGAGCCCGGTGGCGAAATTCTCTACGACGCTTTTCGCGTTGGCGGGCCACATGCGAGCTATCAGGACGTTGCGCCAAGATAGCTCTGCTGCACAACTGGTTCAAAGTTGTGGTTTATGACACATAACAACTTGGGCCAGTAACATATGCGACATGCCTGCTGCAATTCGAGATACCCCTGCGCCGAGAGAGGTGCAGGTATCGACAAGACGGCAACAAGCATGACTAACAAACGCTTCCCGACTTCAGCTCACATTAACAAGCGTGCATTCTACCCGGCCCTTCAAAAAGGAGTCAGCGGAAAAGGGATCCATAAAAGGCCTAGACCAGGATAATCGCCGCCCAGGCAAGCGCCGGCAACAGAATTTTCCAGATGCTTTCTTTGACCGGGTCGGCCCAACGCAGTGTTTCCGTGTATTCGCTGCGCGCATCTTGCGCGGCAAGGGGTTGGGCATAAATCGCTTGCGCGCGCAGGTAGTACTTGCCCTTGGGCTGGGTGATGGCAACTGAGTTACCCTTAAGCTGCTGCGAGTAGAGTGGTGTGGAAAAATTCTTCGATTTACTGACTTCAAGCTGGTAAGCGATTGCGCCATCGATCTCCGGCCAATTGATCTCCAGCGTCTCACCGTTGCGGCTCACACCTAATTCGGGCGTGCGCAAAACCTTGGCAGCGCTTAAACGCTGAATAGTATTCAAGCCTTGCAAGCCGAGCTTATCCACTCCTCTTAGCGCCAGGGTGTAGCGACCATCGTCCATAGCCTTTAGCAGATACTCAGGCGACTCAGTTTCCGCCGAAAATAACAGACGCTCGTTCGAGTCGCCCTCGAAGACGTCGATCACATACTTTTTGGCGCCAGCAACGGCGGACCACTTAAGCGTTTGTGGGACGTTCAGGGTAGCGGGTAACTCGAATTCTGGAGGCGGCAACAATTCGCGCGGCGGGATCGGTTTTTTACCCTGTTCGGCCAGCGTGCCATAACCTTTTTCAACGGTTTGATCCTCGTCGGCAGCGGATACTTGCACCGCTCCCTCCAGCACCTCACTGCGCATGATATCGCCAGCGTGAGGGTCGGACGTGATCCTAAATTTAGTACCGCGCACCGCCGCTATCGCCGACGGCGTAGAAATTCGGTAGCGGTTTTTACCTTCCTGCGATTCAATCGAAAAGCGCCCGGCGCCGCGATTTAAGCGCACGTCGGTGTCGACCATGCCGGTGTCGTTGTGCCTCGATAAACGATCCAACACAATCTCGGTTTGCGGTTTTAACAGCAGCGACGAGCCGTCGGCGAAACGCAGCAATACTTTACCGCTAGCGGTGATAGCGGCATCACCCATTTGCAATAACATGCCGGCTTGCAGCTTATTGATCGCGTTAGTGCGCTTACGCTGCACAAACACATCGCCGAGCACGTATTCGGCGGTCACCGCAACCGGCGGACTACGCAACCATTCGACCGGAATCCTGATGCGCGAGCCCGCCACCAGCTTGCCGTCTTCGGGAATTTCGGCGTTGTGCTTGATAAGCTTGCGCCAGCAGCCCTCTTCCTGGACGTATTCCTCGCAGACAGCAGCCAGGGTTTCACCCGGACGCACGCTGTACAGCCAATCTTCCGCCACGGCGCTGGCAGATAACAGAACAAGCAGCAGGTGTACAAATGTTACTTTACGCATAATCCCCAAGTGCCCCGCTCCATCGAATCATTGGCTGCAATAACTACGCGACGTCTACTGCGCTTTTAGTTTGCTTGCATCATCCGTGATTAGCAAGCAATAGTCGCCCAAAATGTCGGCACGCCATGTTAACAATAGTTAAACCAAAGTTGAGCGGCAGATAACAATAACACGCTCTCTAACCCTCAACGGGCATTGATGCTTGCATGTTGGCCGCAATTTGAACAGCAATGCGTTTGGCTCTTGCGGCTCTTGGCCCACTGAATTGCATGTCCATCGCACCATGGAAATGCGCCAACCAACGCTCAAAATCAGCCGCCGTTAATTCACGTTTGCTGTGCACGGCACGGTGTATATTCATCGTGTGTCTTTTATAGCGGGTTGCGCCGAGGAGAAGCTTCTCCCAGTAATCGCAAATAAGGGGCAGGTGCTTGTCGAGGTCAACTTGTGCAACCTCGATAAAAATCGCGGCCAACTGGTCGTCCTCGAGCAGGCGCGCGTAGAAATGCGTAACGAAATATTCTATATCTGCGCGACTTTCGATATCAACCAGCACCGCTGTCGTTGCGCCGGTATTTTTCGCTTGAATCATCCTAGAAACCGCAGTTGGGCGCGAAAAAGATGTGCAAGATGTTGATGTGCATGGGAGATTCGAAAAACTCGTGGTCACCTTATTGGTGATGAGAGCTTTTTCGAATTTTCCAGGTGCATTAAGAGCTTGTACATACTTTCGTCATCCAACTGCGATTTCTAGGATAATCGTTGCAGTGAAGCCTATTTCTTCTTGACGTAGCCAGTCAGCCTGCGCTTTTTTGCCGCCTGACGCGGCGATAACCTGTTTTTTCTGCCCGCATAAGGGTTTTCTCCACTGCGGAACTCTACCCGTATCGGCGTGCCGGCAAGGTTAAGTTTACGCCGAAATACTTTTTCCAGATAACGTCGATAGTTGGCCGGCACGGCGTCGGTTTGGTTACCATGAATGACAATAATGGGGGGGTTGGAGCCACCGGCGTGCGCATAACGCAGTTTTATACGCCGCCCCTTTGCCATGGGTGGCGCGGTCTCATGCACAGCATAGGCCAAAATTTGGTTTAGCTTGTTAGTACTTAAGGATCGGGTTGCAGCCGCGTAGGCCTTGTCGATAGACTCATACAGATGACCAACCCCAGTGCCATGTAGCGCGGAAATATAATGCACGTCGGCGTAATCGATAAACTGCAGCCGCCGTTTAAGCTCGCGTTTAACAAAATCTTTTTGGCTATGTTCCAGTCCATCCCATTTATTGATCACGATAACCAGGCATCGTCCCGCTTCCATCGCGGCACCCAGCATATGCAAGTCCTGATCGACCACGCCCTCTTGTGCATCGACCAGCAACAGCGCCACGTTGCAATCTTGAATTGCCTGCAGCGACTTGATGATGGAGAACTTTTCTACCGCGTCGCGCACGTTCTTGCGACGCCTGACGCCAGCGGTGTCAATCAATACATACCGTCTTCCTGCACGTTCGTACGGAATAACTACGCTGTCGCGGGTGGTGCCGGGCTGGTCGTACACGACCACTCGATCTTCTCCCAGCAAGCGATTCACCAGGGTCGACTTACCCACATTGGGTCGCCCGATAATCGCTATTTTCACGCCCTGCGCGACAGTGGCGGGGTTTTCAACGGCGGCCGGTAGCAGCGCGCAAACGTGTTCCTGCAATTGCTGCATGCCGCGGCCATGGCTGGCGGATATCGTGATGACCGGGCTAATACCCAGGGCGTAGAAATCCGCGACAGCCGCGTCTGCGTTGAGGCCATCCATTTTGTTCGCAATCAGCAATACCGGCTTACCGGAACGCCTAAGCTCATTGGTTAGAATATGATCCGCCGGTAGCGCACCTTCACGCAGATCTACCAGCAACAACACGACATCGGCTTCTTCAATCGCCAGATGAGCTTGCCTGGCTGTCTCGGCGTCTACACCCTGCTCTTCACCGGCTATGCCACCGGTGTCAACGACGATAAACTCGCGTTGTCCGAACACGGCTTTGCCGTACCGGCGGTCGCGTGTGAGACCTGAAAAATTGGCAACCAACGCATCTCTGGATCGTGTCAGACGATTGAAAAGCGTTGATTTACCAACGTTGGGGCGCCCGACCAGGGCGACAACTGGAAGCACGAGTTTACCTCGGTAAGCGGCGGTGAATGCGCACAACTAATCTTTCTGAATACTCAGCGCGACCAATTTGCCACTGTTGCCATACACTAGCAAGGTATCGTCATAGGAGAGCAAGGGGGCTCTAACACCACTGGAATCGACCCGAGTGCGTGCGACCATATGACCGTCTACCTGCGACAACAGGTGCACATAGCCATCGTAGTCGGCCACCGCGACGTAGCTGCTAATGCTCGCGGGGGCCGACAATTTACGCCAGGCCAGCTCTTCCTGTTGCCAGCGCAAGGTACCTTCTTGTGCATTGTAAGCACTAACCTTGCCGCTTGCCTCGGCAACATAAACATTGCCGAAGCCCTCGGCCAGCGCAACGAAACTGGAAGCCTCTTTGCGCCACAACGGACGGCCGCTGCTGCTCTCCAGCGCCACCAAACGTCCCTGGTAACTCACTGCATAAACCAATGGTGAGTCGAGCAGCGGCGTGCCGTCAATATCGACAATACGTTCTATCTCGGAGCGGCCCTGCGAAATAGCAACCCGCTGCTCCCAGCGCACCAGCCCGGTGGCAATATCGAAGGCGACTAATTTGCCGTTGGCAAAAGCGGCAATGACGGTGTCGTCCTCCACTACCGGGTTCGCAGTGCCGCGCAGGGTGAGCACCGGCAAGCTGCTGTCATACTCCCACACCTTCTTGCCGGTCTCAAAATTCAAGCCGAACAATTTACCGTCGTAACTGGGCACGACAACTATCTCGCCGTCGGTTTGCGGCGCCGATAACACCTCGCTGCTAAGCTGCGCGCGCCATACGATAACGCCATCATCAGCCGCCATGGCCACCACTTCGCCATTTTCAGTACCGACAAACACGCGATCGTGCGCGGCGCCAACGCCGCCTGTGATCGGTAGCTTGGTTTTCTGCAGCCAGCGTTTTTTGCCGCTCTCTTGCTCTACGCACAGTACATGGCCGTTGTGCGCGGCGATATAGATGTAATCGTCAGCCAACGCGGGGGCGATCTTGGTGTAGGATTTACCCTGCCCATTTCCAACCGAGGTCGACCAACGCTTTTTGAGCTTGAGCTCGGGCTCGAAATCGACCAGGTCGGCCGGCTCAAACAAGTCCTCATCCTTGATATCGTTGGAACCGCAGCCGGTCAGCCAGACCACGAGTGCCAGAAGATACGCAAAGCGGCGCAACGGTATCATTCGGAATCGCCTGGCTCGCCGTTCGCAACATCTTCGGCGTCATTGTCGGCAGAGACATCTTCGCCCGCTGTGGCATCCGTTGCCGACGCTGCGAGCTGCATTTCGATATTTGCGAGCTTTAAGTTCAGCAGTTGATTGTCATCACCGGAACTTGCCAGCGCTTTTTTATACGCAGCCTGAGCGGCGTTCAGGTCACCCAATTCCTGTTGAATATCGCCACTGAGTTCGGCGTAGGAGGCCGCGAAGGCGCCTGCTTCAACGTTGCTAATCATCTTTAACGCTTGCTCGGCCTCGCCCTCCGCAAACACAACCTGTGCCAGGCGCAACTTGACCAATGGCTGCAGTTTTTTCTTCGGCCCCTGCTCCAGCACTCCTTCAAGCTCGGCACGCGCTGCCGCAAGCTTGCCCTGATCAACGTAGGTTTTTGCCAATAGCAAACCGGCGTACTGGGCGTAGGTGCTTCCGTCATAGTCTGTTTGAATCTGGTCGACCACATGCTCCACCGAAGCTAATTCTGTGGCGTCCAGCTTTTTCTCTATCGCTACGCTTGCAAGCAATTCTTGATAGACCACGGAGGCCGCATTCATGGCATCGGTTTGCCGCTGCTGCCAGGTCTGCCAGCCAAACACGCCGGCCAGCGACACGGCAATGGTAATCAGCGTGGCGCTGCCATTTTCGTCCCACCATTTCTTCAGGACTTCTACTTGCTCTTCGTCTGTGCGGTACGACTCCACCGAATTCTCCCTCCTTCTATTGCGTATTTTTTGCGTGCGAAATATATTGCGCCAGAAATTCCAGTACGGCCTGTTCGTGCAGATATTGCTGCTCCCGCGCCGCGGGGTCACGTAAGGCTTTTAACGCGATAACGCCTTTCTCTTGTTCTTCCACACCAAGGATTAATGCGTACTGCGCCGCGCTGTTGTCGGCCTTTTTCATCTGGCTTTTTGTACTGCCGCCGCCGCAGTGCAACTGCAAGCGCAAGCCGGGCAAGGCATCGCGCAGGCGTTCAGCGCAGGCTTGCGCGGCGATTTGTAATAGCGGGTCTAGCACCAAAAAATACACATCAACCGCGGCAGTCGCAGTGGCTGCCGGATGATCTGTTGCTCGTAAAAGCAAACACAGGCGCTCCATCCCCAGGGCGAAGCCAACTGCCGGCGTGGGCTTGCCGCCTAACTGCGCAACCAGGCCGTCGTAGCGCCCGCCGGCGCACACCGTACCCTGCGCGCCGAGTTTATCGGTCACCCATTCGAACACGGTTTTGCTGTAATAATCGAGGCCGCGAACTAGCCGCGTATTGACCCGATAGGCGATGTCTTGCGCATCGAGATGCTCGCGTAATTGCGCCATGTGAAGCGCTGACTCCTCATCGAGGTAGTCGCCAATATCCGGCGCCGCATTTAACAACTCTTGCGTAGCAGGGTTCTTGCTATCCAGGATGCGCAGCGGGTTGCTGCCCAGCCGGCGCTGGCTGTCTGCATCCAACTGTTCTTTGCGCCGTTGCAAATAATCAGTTAACGCGGCGCTGTAGCGCTGCCGCGCGGCCAACGTGCCAATACTATTGATTTGCAGTTCGACAGCGGATTCCAGCTTCAGTTCACGCCATAGACGCGCCGTTAGAGCAAGCAGCTCAGCGTCGATATCCGGCCCGGCCAAACCAAACGTTTCTACTCCGATCTGATGAAACTGCCGCTGCCGGCCTTTTTGTGGTCGCTCATAGCGAAACATGGGGCCGGCGTACCACAAGCGCTGTGCTTGGCGATATAGCAGGCCGTGTTCGTCACAGGCGCGCACGCAGCCGGCGGTGCCTTCGGGCCGCAGACTCACGCTGAGGCCGTTGCGGTCTTCAAAGTTGTACATCTCTTTTTCGACGATGTCGGTTACATCACCGATGGAGCGCGCGAACAGCGCCGTTTGCTCGACAATGGGCAGCCGAATTTCGCGGTACCCGTAGCGCGCGAGCAGCGTTTGTGCGCAATGCTCGATATGCTGCCACAGCGGCGTCTGCTCGGGCAGAATATCGTGCATGCCACGAATGGCTTTAAAATCAGACAAGGAAGTGATCCGGCGCCAAAAAAGCGCGCATTATAGCAGGGCGAAGGCCATAGAATTAACGAGAAGATGCAATCAGGTCGCCATCCTTGTCATTCTTGCGCTCGGCCAGCCGCGCGCGAATCGAGCTTTCGAGGCCGTCGAGCAAATCGACATTTTTAATTTTATGATCGGGCTTGCCGCCGACGTAGAGCAGGTTATTGGGTGAGCCGCCGGTCAGCCCGATCTCGGCCTCTTTCGCTTCACCCGGGCCATTGACGATGCAACCTATTACTGCAACATCCATGGGCTCGGTCACATCTTCGAGGCGTTGCTCGAGCTCATTCATCGTACTGATGACGTCGAAATTTTGGCGCGAACAACTGGGACAGGCGATAAAGTTGATTCCGCGGCTGCGCAGCTTCAGGCTTTTTAAAATGTCGTAGCCAACCTTGACCTCTTCAACCGGGTCAGCGGCCAACGACACGCGCAGCGTATCGCCAATACCGTCCATTAATAACATGCCCAGGCCAACTGCGGATTTTACCGTGCCGGAACGCAAGCCACCGGCTTCGGTGATGCCAAGATGCAAAGGTTTGTCAATCTGCGTGGCTATCAAGCGGTAAGCGGCAACCGCCATAAACACGTCGGAGGCTTTTAGGCTCAGCTTGTAGTTGTGAAAGTCCAGCCGCTCGAGAATATCGATATGCCGAAACGCCGACTCGACCAGCGCCTCCGGTGTCGGTTCACCGTATTTTCGTTGCAGCGCCTTTTCCAGCGAGCCAGCATTCACGCCGATGCGCAGCGGCAGGTTTTTGTCTTTGGCGCAATCGATCACCGCGCGAATGCGGTCTTCGCGACCGATATTACCCGGGTTAATGCGTAAACAATCGGCGCCCTTGTCGGCCACCGCCAGCGCAATTTTGTGGTCAAAGTGGATGTCCGCCACCAGTGGCACATCAACCTGCGCGCGAATGTGCGCAAACGCGTCGGCGGCGTCCATGCTCGGCACCGACACGCGGACGATATCGGCGCCCGCTTGCACAAGTGCGTTGACCTGAGCGACGGTGGCGGCCACATCGCAGGTTTCAGTATTGGTCATGCTTTGCACGGCAATCGGCGCGTCGCCGCCAATCGGTACGTCGCCGACGTAGATTTGTCTCGACTTGCGCCGTCTGATGGGTGAAACGCACTGCATCAGCCTATTCCTGGTTGTAGTCGCCCGACTTAAAAAGTCGGTACTCATTTGAGTTTGGGTATAAATTTTTGAGCGCCAACGCGTAACTGGCTTTGGCGCTGCGATCGTTCTGTGCTTCCGCGAGGCGGATGCCGAGCAGCAGGGCCCGTGGCGACTGCTTGGCCTTGGACTTGTATCGACTGTAGTACTGCTGAGCCACGTCAAGCTCGCCGCGGTCGAAGCGAATAATGGCCAGCTCCAGCAGCGCCGGCGAGTAGCCTTTTCTCATCTTCAAGGCACGGCTAAACGCATGTTCCGCCGTCTCGGTGTCGCCCAGTTTCACGGCTACCTGGCCCAGGTTGGTGAATGCGCGCAGGCGCTCCTTGTAGAGATGATCGGCGGTGACGATCTTCAGCTGTTTCATGGCCGCCTTGTAGCGTTTTTTCTCATACAAAAAGGCGGCATAATTATTGCGCGCCTTCGAATAGCTGGAGTCGTAGGCTATTGCCTTCTTGAAGTGGCTTTCGGCAATCTCCGGCTCACCCTCTTTGCTGAACACCACACCAAGCGCATCGTGCACCCGCGGGCTTTTAGGATCTATTTTCAACGCCGCCTTCAGATTACGCCGCGCCGATTCGGCGTCACCCTTGCGCAGATAACTCAATGCCAGATCAACGCGCGAGGTAACGGCCTTGTCTTTGCTGGTATCGGCGGTAAACGCCGAGTTTTCAGTGGTGACACAGCCGGCCAGCCAGCACCAAACGAGCAGCAAGAAGGTTAACTTTTTTGCGTACATACTGTGTTTAACCTGCAATAGCGATAGTGTTAGATCGGGGTTGGCCGTGGCTTCTGTACCTTTCACTACGGCGCGTGCGATCAGCCACGGCACCCGCCAACTGGCCGCAAGCGGCGTCGATATCTTCACCGCGAGTCGCACGGATGGTGACCGTATAGCCCGCCTGCTGCAAGACATCACGAAAGCGGGCAACCGCATTGCCCGACGGGCGACGATAGTCGGACAAGGAAAACGGGTTGAACGGAATCAGATTTATCTTGCACGGCAGGTCGCGCAGCAGTTTGGCCGTCTGTTGCGCCTGTTGCACTGAGTCGTTAACGCCTTTTATCAACGTGTACTCCACCGTGATGACGCGTTTGCGGTCGGGTAGTTGTAGCAGATAGCGCCGGCACACCGCTAACAGTTCTGCAATGGGGTACTTGCGATTGATCGGCACTAAAACGTCGCGCAACGCATTGTCGGGCGCGTGCAGGGAAATAGCCAGCGATGCGTCCGACACTTGCGCCAGTCGGTCAATCGCCGGTACTACGCCGGATGTACTGACAGTAACGCGACGTTTGGAAATACCGTACGCCAGGTCGTCCATCATCAGTTGCAGCGAGTCAACCAGATTGTCGAAGTTCAATAGAGGCTCGCCCATACCCATCATCACAACGTTACTAATCGCACGATTGACCGGCTCACCCGGCTCGACCAGAGCCTTCGACGCAACCCACAGTTGGCCAATGATTTCGGCACTGCTCAAATTGCGCTGAAAGCCCTGCTTGCCGGTTGCGCAAAAACTGCAATCCAGAGAGCAGCCGACCTGCGACGAAACACACAAAGTGCGACGCCCCTGTTCCGGAATCATCACGGTTTCGACGCAACTGCCACCCTCGACTCTGATAATCCATTTGCGTGTGCCGTCTTTCGATTTCAATTCCGACACGGCTTGCGGCGCGCGAATTTCCGCCACTTCGTTCAAACGCTGGCGCAGTGGCTTGCCAATATCGGTCATCACGGAGAAATCGCCAACACCCCGATGGTGCATCCATTTCAACAACTGCGTCGCGCGAAACGGTTTTTCACCCAAGCCAACGACAAACTCACGCAGCCGGGCCGGCGGTAGCCCCAGCAAATTCACTTTTTCCTGGCTGGCGATAACTTTCACGCGATGCGCCTGCTGATGCCGCTAACCGCGCGAACAAACGTCAGCGGCATCGAAGAAATAGCTGATTTCTCTCGCCGCCGACTCGGGTGAGTCCGACCCGTGTACCGCGTTGGCATCGATGGACTCGGCAAAATCAGCACGGATAGTACCGGCAGCGGCTTCTTGTGGATTGGTAGCGCCCATCAGCTCGCGATTCTTCGCAACGGCATTTTCGCCTTCCAACACCTGCACGGTGACCGGGCCGGACGTCATAAACGCGATTAAGGCTGGAAAAAACGGGCGACCCTTATGCTCGGCATAAAAACCCTCGGCTTGCTCGGCGCTCAAGTGCAGCATTTTTGCGGCCGCGATACTCAAGCCGTTTTTCTCGAAGCGGCTGTAAATTTCGCCGATGACGTTTTTTGCAACGGCGTCGGGTTTAATAATGGAAAGTGTACGTTCAACAGCCATAGTGACTCCTGGTCAGGGTTTAGTTTAGTAAAAAGGATTAGGTAAACCCTCTTATTATAGAGACTTCATGACAAAAAAAGTATACGCGCTTGCCCTATAGCCACGCTAGCGGTAAAACATACCGCAATTCGTCGCCACTCAGCACCATTCAATTTGATGCTCTTAAATCAACACGGTCTTTATGCATCGCCCACTGTGGCGATAATTCACGCAACTTGCGCACCGCATGCTTAATCTGCCCGACAGCATAATCGATTTCTTCCTCGGTGCTAAAACGGCCAATCGTGATGCGCAGTGAACTGTGCGCGCTCTCGTCGCCCAAGCCCAGCGCGCGCAACACGTAAGACGGCTCCAGACTGGCCGACGAGCAAGCCGAACCGGATGATATGGCGAGGTCTTTCAAGGCCATCATCAGCGACTCGCCGTCAACATGGTCAAAACTGAGATTCATAATACCGGGCAAACAATGCTGCGGATCGCCATTAATATGCACCGCTTGCAGATCTCGCAAGCCGTTTAAAAAGCGCTCGCGCAGCGCGATAATCAGCTGTGCATCCGTGGCGATCTCCTGCTGGGCGATTGCGCACGCCGCGCCCATGCCAACGATTTGATGAGTCGCCAGCGTGCCGGAGCGCATGCCGCGCTCATGTCCGCCGCCGTGCATTTGCGCTTCCAGCCCGACCCGCGGTTTACGGCGCACGAACAGCGCTCCCATACCTTTAGGGCCATACATTTTATGCGCCGACAATGACATTAAATCGACCTTGCTGAGTTGCAGGTCAATGGGGATTTTGCCGGCGCTCTGCGCGGCATCGACGTGCAGCAGCACGTTGCGCTCGCGCGTGATTTCGCCAATCGCCGCAATATCGTTGATCGTGCCGATCTCGTTGTTCACGTGCATTAAAGACACCAGTATCGTGTCGTCACGAATGGCGTCCGCAACGGCTTGCGGTTGCACAACGCCGCGCGCGTCCGGATCCAGATAGGTCACGTCGTAACCTTCCTGCGCCAAATGCTGGCAGCTATCAAGCACCGCTTTATGCTCAATTTTTGAGGTAATAATGTGCTTGCCCTGATCTTTGTAGAAATGCGCCGCACCTTTTAACGCCAGGTTGTCGGATTCGGTTGCGCCGGAGGTCCAGACGATTTCGCGCGGGTCGCAATTTAACAGTTCGGCGACCTGCCGGCGCGCATTTTCGACGGCCTCCTCCGCTTTCCAGCCGAACATGTGCGAGCGCGACGCGGGGTTGCCGAAGTTGCCGTCGCGCAGCAGGCAGTCGCTCATCTGCCGCGCCACCCGCGGGTCAATGGGCGTGGTGGCAGCGTAGTCAAAATATATGGGGCGTTGCATTGTGTGCTCCACAAGACCTGTCACGCTAGCCTACGAAAAACCCAGTGAATTAGTCAAGTATTAAGGCTTTGAACTCAACGCGGCTTTTTACCCGCCGCCTGCTGCGCGGCGGTGAGTATGCCACGCAGAATATTAAGCTCCATTTCATCCATGCGAATGCGGTTAAACAGGCGCCGCAGGCGCGTCATCAGTTGCCGTGGCGCACTGGGCTTGAGAAAATCCAGCGTGATCAGCGTTTGCTCAAGGTGCGCGAAGAAACGCTCGGCATCCGCAACACTGGCCAGCGGCTCGTCCCATTGCTGTACCGGCTCGCCGCCCTCCTTCGCAACGAGCCACGCCATGCGCAGCTCGTAACAAACCACTTGAACAGCCATCGCTAAATTAAGAGAACTATAGACATTATCGGTAGGGATGTTGATATGCAAATGACATCGCTGCAACTCTTCGTTGTTCAAACCACGATCTTCGCGGCCAAACAGAATCGCCACATCGTGTTGCGCCGCTTCGCCAATCGCCTGGGTGGCGGCTAGCCGCGGAACTTGCACGGGCCAGGGTATGCGGCGCTCACGCGCACTGGCGCCCAATACCAGCCGCGCATCGCCGATAGCTTCCGCCAGGTCGTTGCAGCGTTGCGCGTTATCCAGCACATCGGCCGCACCGGCGGCGCGCGTCAGCGCCGCCTCGGCCGGAAATTTCTTCGGATTAACCAGAGACAGATGCCGTAGCCCCATATTTTTCATCGCCCGGGCAACGGCGCCAATGTTGCCCGGGTGGGAGGTTTCGACAAGAACGATTCGAATATTGTCCAGCGCTGTGTTGATCATCTACAAATACGTCAATGCGTTTGGCGCGCTATATTAGCAGAAGCTTTAGCGCTACAATGCACGGTTTTCTCACTCAGACTAACCTGCCTATGAATATTCATCCTGTCGTTAATATCGCTCTGCGCGCTGCGCGCAAAGCGGGTGACAAAATCATGCGCGCCACTGATCGGCTGGATTTACTGCAAATAGAAGCAAAAGGCCTCAACGACTTCGTCAGCGATATGGATCGCAAGTCCGAGCAGGAAATTATTTATCATATCCACAAAGCCTATCCCGATCACCATATTCTGGCCGAGGAAAGCGGCGCGTCCGACCACGCGGAAGCCAGCGACTACCAATGGCTAATCGACCCCATCGATGGCACGACCAATTTTGTTCGTGGCATTCCGCATTTCGCGATCTCGATCGCCTGCAAATACAAAGGCAAACTGGAACACGCCGTCGTCTTCGACCCGGTTCGGCAAGAAGAATTTACCGCCAGCCGTGGCCAGGGAGCGCAACTGAACGGCAAACGCATTCGGGTCTCGAACCGCCAAACTCTGGAAAGTGCGGTGCTCGGCACCGGCATTCCGTTTCTGTCACGGCAGCACGAACACCTCCCTGCTTACGTGCAAAGCCTGCAAACTCTCGCGGCCAATAGCGCGGGCATTCGCCGTATGGGCGCCGCCTCGCTGGATTTAGCCTACGTGGCCGCCGGACGCTTCGAGGCGTTTTGGGAAATCGGTTTAAGCGAGTGGGATATAGCAGCCGGCGCGCTGCTGATACAGGAAGCCGGCGGCCTGGTCAGTGACTTTAACGGCGGCCAGGATTTTCTCAGTACGGGCAATATTGTGTGCGGCAATCCCAAGTGTTTCAAGGCGGTGTTGCAGACCGTGCAGCCTTTACTGAGTGACATTTAGCGCCAGCTATTTGTTAATGTGGGATCGAGAATAGATCAATAAAATCTTTCCCATCAATTCCTTAACAGCTTTTATTATGGCATCCCGTCATCAAACTCTACGCCCTCTTTCGGCGGGATAATCAAGTCTTTCTGATCTATCTTCAGCAACAACAACACATTTGCCGCCACGTATATCGACGAGTAGGTGCCGACGAAGACGCCGATAATCAAGGCCTCCGAGAAACTGTGGATCATTTCGCCACCCGCGAAAAACAAGGCCGACAACACCAGCAAGGTGGTTAACGAAGTCACTATGGTGCGACCTACGGTTTGCGTCAAAGATATATTGATCACTTCGAGCGCGCTTGATTTACGTATCTTGCGAAAGTTTTCGCGAATGCGATCAGACACGACAATCGTGTCGTTCAGCGAATAACCAATCACCGCCAACAGCGCTGCCAACACGGTGAGGTCGAAATCCCACTGAAAAAACGCAAACAAGCCCAGGATGATAATCACGTCGTGGATCAGCGCGACCACCGCGCCAACCGAAAACTTGAACTGAAAGCGCACGGCAACGTAGGCCATCACGCCCAACAGCGCAATCAATAAGGCCAGCCCCCCCTGCTCGCGCAATTCCTCTCCCACTTGCGGACCAACATATTCATTGCGGCGCAGATCAACCGCACCGTCGGCAGCCTCGCGCAGCGTAGACACAAGCTGCGCGCCGACTTCGTCCTCCTGTTCGCCGTCGCTGGTTTGCAGGCGCACCAGCACGTCACGGTCGGAACCGAAATTTACAACCACTGCATTCTTATAGCCGGCCTGCTCCAGTGTCGCGCGCACCTCATTGAGATTCGGCGCCTGCTCGTAGCCCACTTCTACCTGCGTGCCGCCGGTGAAATCCAGGCCAAAAGCCAAGCCTTTGGCAAGCAGCGATACGATGGCAATCACAACCAGCACGCCTGAAAGCAGCGCCGCCAGCTTGCCAAAACCCATGAAATTAATGACTTTTTGTTCGCTCATTGGCTGTCCTAAATCGCTAGACGTTCGAGGCGGCGGCCGCCGTAGATCAAATTGATAAACGCCCGGGTGCCCACAATCGCGGTAAACATCGACGTGACGATACCAATCGACAAGGTCACGGCGAAACCTTTTACCGGGCCGGAGCCAACGGCGTACAGAATCACGGCGACTAATAAGGTGGTCAGGTTGGCGTCCAGAATAGTCACGAAGGCGCGCTCGTAACCGGCGTTAATCGCGGCCTGCGGAGTGAGGCCATTTTTCAGCTCTTCGCGAATGCGCGCAAAAATCAACACATTGGCGTCCACCGCCATACCCACCGTCAATACCACGCCGGCGATTCCCGGCAGGGTCAAGGTGGCCGACAGCATGGACATCACCGCCACCAGCAGCACCAGGTTAGCGCCCAACGCCAGGTCGGCGGCCAACCCAAACACGCGGTAATACACCAGCATAAACACCAGCACCAGCAGCATGCCGATTTGCACGGCGCGAACGCCTAGTGCGATATTTTCGGCGCCCAGCGACGGGCCTACCGTGCGTTCTTCAATATATTCAATCGGTGCCGCGAGGGCACCGGCGCGTAACAGCAGCGCAAATTCGGATGCCTCGGCGGTACTATCCAACCCGGTCGTGCGAAACTGTGTGCCCAATGCGGACTGAATGGTCGCCAGGCTGATGATTTTTTTCTCGTCGTACTTATCTTTGCGAATCAATTCACCGGCATCATTGTAAACTGAGTGAATTTTGCGCTCGACGAACAGCACCCCCAGGCGGCGTTTGATATTCTTTCGCGTAGCGCGATGCATGAGCGCGCCACCCTGGCCGTCGAGCGTGATATTCACTTGCGGTTGGCCGTTTTCGTCGAAACTGGCTTGCGCATTGGCAACGCGTTCGCCGGTCACCACAATTTCGCGCTCCAGAAACGCGCGCCGCTCACCGCGGCTCTGGTTGCGAAACTCAAATTCCTCCTTGCTCGCCATGGAGTCGTCGGCTTTGGCCTCCAGCCTGAATTCCAGGTTGGCGGTCTTGCCAAGAATGCCCTTCGCTACTGCGGTGTCTTGCACGCCCGGCAGTTCGACCACGATACGGTCGACACCTTGTTTCACCACCAACGGTTCAGCCACACCCAACTCGTTGACACGGTTGCGCAAGGTGGTCAGATTTTGGTTGACCGCGTAAGCACGAATCTCTTTGCGCTCGCTCTCGCTTAAGCTGAGGCCGAGCAGGTACTGGTTCTTTTTCTCCGATGGCGTGTGCGTTAATGAGGAGAA
Source organism: uncultured Pseudomonadales bacterium (assembly GCA_964544755.1). Taxonomy (GTDB): domain Bacteria; phylum Pseudomonadota; class Gammaproteobacteria; order Pseudomonadales; family JAUIET01; genus JBBKXJ01. The sequence continues at coordinate 16,670 of CAZJDL010000062.1, forward strand.
ATCCTTGTTAATGACCGCACGCGCCTGCGCACGTAGCTCCGCGGTTTTGAAACTCAGTTTGAGGCTGTCACTGCCCGTTTGAGTCACACGACCGAGTATTCTGGCTTTGCGCAGCGCGCGCTTAATATCGCTGAAGTAAACACTCATTCGTGTTTTCACCGCCGCGTCGGTATCAACTTCGAGCAGAAAATGCACGCCGCCACTAAGATCCAGGCCGAGTTTCATCGGGTTGGCGCCAATCGCGCGTAACCAGTCCGGCGTGGTCGGCGCGAGGTTTAACGCGACAATAAAGTCATCTCCCAGGCTACGCTGCAGTGCCGCCTGCGCCCGCAGTTGCTGCTCGGCGGACGCCAACCGCACCAATATTTTGTTCGCTTCCAGCTCTTTGCCCTTAACCGGGATGCCGGCTTCTTCCAGCGCGCCAAGCGCATTGCGCAAATTCTGATCTGTCATTTCCGTCGCGCTGCTCGCGCCGGAAATTTGAATCGCATGGTCGTTGGGGTAAATGTTTGGCAGCGCGTAGAGCACGCCAATGCCCAACACAAATAAAATCAGCATGTATTTCCACAGCGGGTATTTATTCAGCATGCAATGCAGTTCACTTTGTTAAAGATGGGAGGGCTGGGTAAAGGCGCAGGATTATACAGCGGATTGACTTGTCTCGAAACGCATATCGCTCACCCTTAACCCACTGCGTCACGCTAGCCAAACGCGGGCATTGCGAAACAGTCGCAGCCAGCCGCCATCTTCGCCCCAGTCGGACGGCGCCCAGGAGTTTTGGACGCTGCGAAACACGCGCTCCGGATGCGGCATCATGATGGTCACGCGGCCGTCTACACTGGTAACGCCGGTAACACCTAGCGGCGAGCCGTTGGGATTGTGCGGATAACGCCGGGTAGTATTTTTAGCAGAATCGACGAAGCGCATACATGTGCCGTTGCGCTCCTGCAATGTTTTCATATCAGCAGCGCTGCCAAACTCGGCGCGGCCCTCGCCGTGCGACACAACAATGGGCAGATACGACCCGCTCATACCGGCCAGCAACACCGACGCCGACGCTTGCACTTCGACTTGTATGAGTCTGGCCTCGTATTGCTCTGATAAATTGCTGACAAACCGCGGCCAATGCGCCGCGCCGGGAATCAGCTGGTGCAGGTTGGACAACATCTGACAGCCGTTGCAGACGCCCAGCGTAAAAGTATCCGGTCGTTCGAAAAACGCCTGGAAGCTTGCGCGCAATTGCGCATTAAATAAAATGGTTTTGGCCCAGCCCTCGCCCGCGCCGAGCACGTCACCATAGGAAAATCCGCCGCAGGCAGCGAGGCCGTGAAAGTCTTGCAGATGGCTGCGCCCGGCGAGCAAATCGCTCATGTGCACGTCTATGCACTCGAAACCGGCCCGGTCAAACGCGGCCGCCATTTCGTATTGGCCGTTAACGCCTTGTTCGCGCAAAATTGCGATGCGGGGTTTACTCAGGTTTAGAAATGGCGCGGCGACATCCTCGTCGTGCGCGTAAGTAAGTTCGGCAAACAATCCTCTGGCATTGGCGGTTAACAGATTGTCGTATTCCTGCCGCGCGCAATCGGCGTTGTCACGCAACGCTTGCAGATGATAGCTGGTAGCCGCCCAGCAGCGCTGCAGCTCAACGCGCGGGTGTTGCAGCAGCAGCTCATCGTTACAGCGTACCGTGACTTGGTCGCGCAGATTGACCTTGCCGATGCGTTGCACCCAATCGCCCAGCCCCGCGGCAGCGCAGCAACCTAACACTTCTACTATATTTCTGCCGGCTACTTGCAGCACAACACCCAGTTCTTCGGCAAACAGCGCGGCGAGAATATCTTTGCGATCTATGTTGAGTTCGATATCGACGCCAACGTGACCGGCGAAAGCCATTTCGCAGATGCAGGCGTACAAACCGCCATCCGAGCGGTCGTGGTAAGCGAGCAACAAATTGTCTGTTATCAAACGCTGAATCACACTGAAAAAAGATTTCATCCGCTCACAGTCGTCAAGATCGGGTGCCTCCACACCCACCTGACCATACACTTGCGCCAGCGCAGAGCCGCCGAGACGATTTTTACCGGCGCCCAGATCGAGCAGAATAAGTTCGCTATCGGCATCATCTCTGAGCTGTGGCGTCAAAGTTACTCGTACATCAACAACGGGTGCAAAGGCAGAAATAACAAGCGATAGCGGCGAGGTGACGGATTTCTCTTCGTCGCCCTCGCGCCAGGTCGTGCGCATCGACATGGAATCTTTACCGACCGGGATGGTAATACCCAGCTGCGGACACACTTCCATGCCGACGGCGCGCACAGTTTCAAATAACTTTTGATCTTCCCTGCCGTGGCCGGCGGCGGCCATCCAGTTGGCCGACAATTTAATGGCGCTAATATTGTCGATGCGTGCGCAGGCGATATTCGTAATCGCCTCGCCGATCGCCATACGCCCGCTGGCCGCCGCATCGATCAAGGCCAGCGGCGTGCGCTCACCCATCGCCATCGCCTCGCCGTGGTAGCCTCGATAGTCGTTGGAGGTAACGGCGACGTCGGCGACTGGCACTTGCCACGGGCCAACCATTTGGTCGCGACAGACAAGACCGGATACCGAACGATCAGCTATGGTGATCAAAAAGCTCTTGCTGGCGACAGCCGGCAGTTGCAACACTCGACTAACGGCCTCGCTCAGCTCGACATCAGTAAAATCCAGATCGATGTTTTCGCCTGGCCGCGAGTCGAACGCGCGCGTCATTTTCGGCGGTTTGCCGAACAGTACGTGCATCGGCAAATCGATCGGTTTATTGTCGAAATGGCTGTCTTCCAATACAATTTTCTGTTCGTCGATGGCTTCACCGACCACCGCGAACGGACAACGCTCGCGCGCGCAAAGCAATGCGAAGCGTTCGAGGTCTTGCTCGCGCACCGCCAGTACATAACGTTCCTGGCTCTCGTTACACCACAGTTCCAGCGGCGACATGCCGGGTTCATCGCTAAGCACGTAGCGCAGTTGAAAGTTCCCGCCACAGCCACCGTCTTTGACCAGCTCCGGCAAGGCATTCGACAGGCCTCCAGCGCCGACATCATGAATAAACGTGATCGGGTTTTGCTCGCCTTGCGCCCAGCATTGGTCTATCACTTCCTGACAGCGGCGTTGCATCTCGGGGTTATGACGCTGCACGGATGCAAAATCCAGCTCCGCGTCGGCACTGCCGGTATGTAGAGATGACGCCGCCCCACCGCCCAGTCCAATCAACATGGCGGGACCACCCAGTACAATCAGCCGTGCCTTACGCGGGATGAGCGGCTTCTCAATATGCCCGGCGCGAATATTGCCCACACCGCCAGCGAGCATAATTGGCTTGTGGTAGCCCCACTGTTGTGCGCCGTCGCCGTACTCGAACGAGCGAAAATAGCCGCACACATTCGGCCGCCCAAACTCGTTGTTAAAAGCGGCGCCACCGATCGGCCCACTCAACATGATTTCCAGCGCCGACGCGATGCGATCCGGCTTCCCGTACGGCGTTTCCCAAGGCTGCGGTAATTCGGGAATATGCAAGTTCGACACGCTAAACCCGGTAAGCCCGGCCTTCGGGTGCGACCCGCGACCGACCGCGCCTTCGTCTCTGATCTCACCGCCGGAACCGGTCGCTGCACCCGGCAACGGCGCGATTGCCGTCGGGTGATTATGCGTTTCAACCTTCATCAAAATATGCGCCGCTTCCACGTGTGGCCGGTAAACACGGTCGCTGCTAGCGGGGAAGAAACGTTGCGCCGATAAACCACTCATCACCGCTGCGTTATCAGAGTAAGCACTCAACACCGTAGCGTCCGCGTTCACTTTGTCAGTGTTTTTTATCATGCCGAACAGTGAGTGCGACTGCTTGACGCCATCGACTTCCCAGTCGGCGTTAAAAATCTTATGCCGACAATGCTCCGAGTTGGCCTGCGCGAACATCATTAGCTCGACGTCGGTAGGATTACGCTCAAGTTTTTTGAATGCAGCGGCGAGGTATTCAATTTCGTCCGCAGCCAGGGCAAGACCCAACTGTGTATTGGCGCGTTCAATAGCTGCCGCGCCATGTTGCAAAACATCGACCAGCGCTAGTGGCGCGGGCTTCGACTCCGCAAACAATACGGCCACACTCGCAACATCCGGCCACACAGTTTCCACCATACGATCGTGCAATTGCGCCTGTAATTCCGGTAACAGCTCGACCGGCGGTGGCGCATCCGCAGCGAGGTAATACACCACGCCGCGTTCGATGCGCTGTATGTCAGTAAGCCCGCAGTTGTGCGCAATATCCGTGGCCTTGCTAGACCACGGCGAGATAGTGCCGGGGCGGGGCGTGACTAAAATCAAAGTACCACGTGGTTCTTCGCTGGCAACGTTGGGGCCATAGTGCAGTAACCGCCGCAGCGTTTGCAACGGCTCGCCGCTCAACTCAGGCGCGTCGACAAAGTGCATAAACTCGGCGTAAACGCCGCTCAGTTGCGGCGCGATGCGCTGTAATTTCTCGAGTAATTTTGCGCGCCGAAACGCTGAAAGTGCGGGCGCGCCGCGCAAACTTAGCATGTGTAACAGCCTGTGGAGGATGGATTAAAAAACAACGACACCTACGTCAGTCCAATCGAAACGGCAAAGGGCCGAATTGAGAGGAAATTTTCACTCAATTCAGTCAGGTCTCGGCGCTTGAGAAGCTGTGTCATTGTAAGATATTTATGCCTCAACAATGATCCCAGAATGATCGCTATCGCCTGGATCGGAAAAAATTCTGCATAACCGCCGCGCACTGCTCGGCCAGCACACCACCCTGATAATCGATACGGTGATTAAAATGATCCCGATCCAGCAAGCCAAGATGACTTTGCACACTGCCCGCTTTCGGCTCCAACGCGCCGAACACCAGCCGCGCAATACGCGCGTGCAGCATGGCGCCGACACACATCGTACAAGGTTCAATCGTCACAAACAGCGTGGCGCCATTGAGCCGGTAATTGCCTGTTTGATTGGCCGCGTTACGCAAGGCCACAATTTCCGCATGTGCGGTGGGGTCAGTGCTAGCGAGCGGCTGGTTCCACCCCTGACCGATAATTTCATTGTCTTTAACAATAGCGGCGCCAACGGGCACTTCACCGGCGGCCCTGGCCAGGGCCGCTTGCGCCAGCGCCAGTCGCATCCAGTCTTCGTCGGCGCTTATTCCTATTTCCATTCGATAGTCATTAGCCCGCTAAAATCCAGAGACGACACGGATTTCCCACCGACTATAAACCCCGACACCATGAAAAATACCATGTTCAAGAACTCCTGGTTAACCACCTGGAAACATGAGGCATTCACGTACTGCCATACCCGTTTCACGGTTTACGATGCCTCATCACCCTCTGTGGGAAGTCGCAACCGTTCGCTACGCCAAACGCGGGCAATCCGAACCCGTTGGGGATCTCGACGATATACAATGCGAAACGGTGGATGGATGAGTTCCCGCAGGAAGGACTGATCGAATTCGGGAACGACCCGGCCCATATCGGGATGCCTAGCCAGCGCCTGGATTTTCTGAAGCACCTCCTCCACCAGTCTCACCCCCGCCTCGGGCACACCTTGTTCCACATATCAGGCCCCTACTTCTTCAAGATCACGCAGCGCAGATTCCGTGAAGCTTACTTCTGTCCGTGGCATGGAGTTACTTCAGGCCAAGCCGCGCTCTGGCCTCGTCGAAGGAAACCTCGCGCCCTGCTTCCAGATCCGCCAGACCGGCAACGACCGACCGACCGCATGAAGTCCCGCTCCTCCTGGGCCTTTTCGTAATCGGCCACCGACTGGACCACCGCCACACCTCGACCGCGGCTGGTGAGCAGCACCGGACGATGCACCTCGGTCGTGTGCATCACCACGCGCCCCGGATTCACCTTAAGGTCGGTAAGAGGAACCAGATCCTCGGAAAACTTGATCACCATGATGAACCCTCAAAGACCTATTAACGGTATTGATAATAGCAGCCGTTTAAAGTGCTATCAAGAGACCGTTTAAAATGTGTAGAGGCCATTTATAATGCGGCAGAATAATGGGTCAGGCGTTATTTCGCCAGTGAATTTTCACTCTGCCCTATTGTCGGCAGCTGCGCATCACTTGTTGCAAAAGCTAGAATATAATCAAATTAATCATTTTGATTTAAATGGGTGCTTTATGAAAATACTCAACGCCAGTAATGCTAAACGTAAATTCGGCGAGGTACTCATCAATGCTCAGCATGGCCCTGTTGGCATTTACCTCAATGACCTGGAAACACGCGCCCAACTCCTTGCTGATATCCCGATCTGGGAATCAAACGAGAATCACTCTCTGAGGGGCTACTCAGCTTTCCTTATAAAAACCATATCCTGTATTATATACGTGGCTCCCACGGGATTACGATTGTGCAAGTACTTCACCAGAATATGGATCCGGTGAAACACCTCTGATCCTTCAAACTGGACAAACATCGACAGGAAACAACATAGCGTTGTCATGGATCATTGTTATTTAATACAACCGATCGAGACGTGCATAACCCAAGTCATAACAGCCCCCGAATAACCGTCCCCGGGCAATTTCTCTCCTGACACAAGTCAGTGACGAATCCGGAGTTTTCCTTTTGTCACGTCCAGTTTACCTTATTGCATGCGGCCCTTCACAATGTGAAAGTCGCTATCCAATTGCCTGATGTTGCCAGTCAGTGCCAGGTAACGCCTGTCAATACCGACTACTCACACTCGATTGTAAACGAGCCGTCGAAAGCCAGTACTGATGTGAGTTTTGTCGTGGTCATAATCGTCGATACCATCGATCAATGTTTTTTGATCATCGACTTACTCTGAGCCACGCCGTTGTCAGTATTCCCAACATGAGCCGTCCGAGAATGAGTCGTTTAATACTGGCTAATTCTCATTCAT
>CAZJDL010000063.1:0-23590 GCA_964544755.1 uncultured Pseudomonadales bacterium
TTGGGAATCTGCCCACGCCGCCAATGACCCACAGATTTTGCTGAGGAGGCATAAATTGAATGACTGTGCCGGACTTGATCTTTGAAAGCGCTTCTTTGAAATTGATTTTCATCTCGTCGGTCAAGCTAACGACGATGGTTTTTTGCGCATCAGCAGATTGCGCTGGCGAGCCAACAGGCCCTTTGCTAGCGCCGTGTTGATGCTTTTTTTCCGTTGCGTGGTCGTCATGAGACGATGATTGACGCTGGCCCTCATCGTGACCATGCCCTCCGTCATGCTTACCTTCCGCGCACGCGGGTAACACAAACACGGCCGAGACCAATAGCGCTGCAATGAGTTTAAACATAAATTTCTCCGTTTGTTACGTTCCATTAAGTGATAGACAAACGCTTAAAACCACGCCCGAATACCGATCACCAGTTGGGTATCATCAATATCTTCACCGTCGCTTCTGGCAAAATCAGCGGTGTTACCGTATTTCCTCGACCAGTTCACGCCGATATAGGGCGCAAATTCACGCCGTATTTCATAGCGCAGCCGCAGGCCCGCCTGCACATCAGACAAGCCCGAACCGACACCGAGATCTTCATCGTTGTGGCCGTAGAAATTGATTTCAATATCAGGCGTAAGAATAAGCCGTTGCGTAAACAGCAACTCGTATTCGGCCGCTAGCCGCAGCGCGGTGCGGCCGCTTTCGCCAACAAACAACGCGGTATCAATTTCAAAAAAGTAAGGGGCGAGTCCCTGCCAGCCGATCACCGCCCAACTTCGATCAGGAGTGGGTTTAAAATCTTTGCGTAGCCCCAGCTGAAAATCCCAATAACGCGCGACAGACCGGCTATACAGAGCCTGTAGCTCAGCTTCCTCGGTGTTGCCGTCAACGCGCTCAAATTCCGTTTTCAACCAGAGTTTTTGCAAGTCTTTGCCAACCCAGCCCTGTCCATCCAAAACCAATGGCTGGTCGTCAGCATCTCTTATTTCGAACTCATCGACCAGTACCATGGCGAGTAGCGGATCGTCTTTGCCACCGGCTACAGCAGAGATCGAGACCGTTGATGTTAGTGACGCCAGGAGCGCCAGTAATAGAAATGTAGTTTTTTGGCTTGCTGATTTCATGTTGTCGCTCCCCTAACTTACCCTGACTTCCCGGAACATACCCGGCATGTGATACAGCAAATGGCAGTGGTAAGCCCATCGTCCTATGGCATCCGCGGTAACCAAATAGCTGATTTTGGAGCCAGGTTGCACGATCACCACATGTTTGCGCGGTATGTATTCGGGATATCCCGTTTCCAGCTCACTCCACATACCGTGCAGATGAATGGGATGCGTCATCATGGTGTCATTGATCAGGGTAATGCGTACCCGCTCACCGAATGCCAGTTGTAACGGTTCAGCAGCGGCGAACTTAATGCCGTTTATGGACCACATATAGCGGCTCATATTGCCCGTGAGGTGCAGTTCAATTTCTCGACCGGGTTCGCGCGGGTCGATGGTGGGGTAGAGGTTGCAGATGTCCGCATAAGTCAGTACACGGCGACCGTACAAGCGTTGATGGTCACGCAGACCGATACCTGGGTCACTCAAGCCATTCTGTGGGTTGTCAGCACGCATATCCACTTGCGGGCCAAATTCGCTTTTTACGTGGGTAATTGGGCGGCTGCTACCGAAACCCGCTTTGTCCATTTTTTTAGTGTTGCCTCCGTGCTGGCTGTGATCCATGCCTGACATATTGCTATGGTCCATGCCCTGCATATCGGACATTCCCCCCATCCCGTGCATGCTGTGATCCATTCCCATGCCCATATCACGGTGCCCCAATAGCGGAGCCGGGTCCATCGCCGGCACCGCGGCGGTCACACTGGCATCCGGGGTTAAGGTTCCCCGTGTATAACCGGTACGATCGATGCTTTGCGCAAAAATGGTGTAGGCACTGTCATCGCTCGGCTCGACAATGACGTCGTAGGTTTCCGCGACACCGATACGAAATTCGTCAACAGTCACTGGCTCAATGTTTTGCCCGTCAGACGCAACAACGGTCATCTTCAAGCCAGGAATACGCACATCAAAAATAGTCATGGCGGCGGCATTGATAAACCGTAAACGAACTCTATCGCCGCGTGCGAATAATCCCTGCCACCCGTCGTCGGGTGTAACGCCGTTCATCAAGAAGGTGTAGGTATAACCCGTGACGTCGGAAAGGTCGCGGTCACTCATGCGCATCTGATTCCACATGGCGCGATCGTTCCAGGTCTGCGCGATGCCTTTTTGCTTGATATCGCGCCATAAATCTCCGGCAGTGCGCTCACGGAAGTTGTAGTAGTCGCTCATTTTTTTCAATTTGGCGTAAATATCTTCTGGCGCCTCGTCCGACCAGTCCGACAGCAGCACCACATGGTCTCGATCATAACTTACCGGATCAGGCTCTTTCGGATCTATCACAATAGCCCCATACACCCCCGTTTGTTCCTGAAATCCGGAATGGCTGTGATACCAATAGGTGCCACTTTGATTGACGTCGAACTGGTATTCGAAGGTTTCCCCGGGTTTGATGCCGTCAAAGCTCAAACCCGGCACGCCATCCATCTCCGTTGGCAGGATAATCCCATGCCAGTGGATGGAGCTGTCATGGGCGAGATTGTTGGTCACGCGCAGTGTCACGCGCTCGCCTTCTCGCCAGCGCAAAACCGGCGCCGGCACGGAACCATTCACTGCGGTGGCCGTACGCTCCCTGCCGGTAAAGTTAACAGGCTGATAACCAATACTCAGGTCATACTGTTTGCCACGCAAGGTCTGTGGTCCGTTGTTAGTGGCTGTCGATCCATAAGACCGGCCGGGAAAGACTCCCAGGCCCGCCAATGCGCCTCCCGCCGCGACGCCGGTGACAAAATGGCGACGCGATAATGACGCATTATTGAGTCGCGCCATCAATGAACGAGTGTCTTTCATACCTTATTCTCCTAACTTTTCAGCTTTGCGCGTCCGAATGTTTGGCGCTAATATGCTCGTAGATTTCGACGCTGCCGTCCTTCTTAAGCAACATAACCGTAACTTGAATGATTGCTCCTGGAGCGGATTTTCGATCTTTTCAGATCAACTCAATGGCAGCGTAGAAACTCCCGCTATGCCGTATTAACAGGCGAGAAGCGCCAAATCGCAGGCGCAGGTATCCTGTGCTAGCGGGAAATGGGGGGGCGGAATAGAGACGCAGTTAACTGGTTTTCAGCGGGACTAACAAAGCGGCTTGTCAGCGTTGCGGGGTTAAAAGCGAACGCGTGTTGCGATGCAGGGAGTACAGCGGTGAAGCAGCTCCCCAGGCTGCAATCGCACTCTGGGCAGCACTCAGACGAATCCGATCCAGCGCTAGAATTCATGCCCGCGTGTTGGGAATGATCCATGCCGGCAGCATCCATGGTCTGCTCGTGCAGCTGTGATTGAGTGGCGGGGTTCTGGCAAGACAGACTGACGGAGGCAACCGACTGACCAACGAACGTCATCATCAGTAACGCTATGATTAGATTTTTATACCTTGCGAATAGCATTAGTTCGTTGGCGGTTGTTTTTCGCTCTATGCGTTTCATGGAACACATCCGCTATACATTAGTTCAATTCTTTTTGCCCTGCAACCAGGGAATTATCACCTGCGCTTAATGGCGCCCGCAAGTTTCACGTTGGGCTCGTGTTGCTATAGCCGCGCCGGTGTGGGACATCGCCTGATGGCGGCCATCAAGCGATGGAAACTATACCCACCGGCGCGTGTCAATTCTACTACGATGGCAAACCGTGCCGGGTAACGCCCGGCAGCCGGTGACTTTTGTGTATCGCGTTCGAATGCCACGATCAGGTGTTAGCCGCTGCAATGGGGTAAGATCTGCTGCTAAAGGAGGGCACGATGCGAGAAAACAAGAAACTAGCGGCCACATTTGGTGGTGCGATCAATCAGCGCGGCCGCGTCAATTATTGGGTTGTGCTGCATTGGCCCTTGGGCGGTGGCGTTGTTTGCTGTCTCGGGGGCTGTCGCCGTGGCGTATCGATTTTGTTGTCAGTCGCTTGCTTAACGTTAGCCGCAACATCGTGGGCCGCACCCATTGCCACCAACACCGCGCTGCCTCTAAGTGCCGATGAAATTATCGTTCGTCAGCAGCTTGTCACAACGCACTCGTCGGACCGTATTGGCGGCAGCCGACGCAGGGTAGATCGCTTCGAATCCCGAACGGTAGTGGGCTACGGCCGCACATCAAAACTCGCATTGTTTGGTGTGCTGCCGGTCGTCAATGTCGATCGCAAATTTGAGGGTGTCAGCACGTCCGAGTCCGGACTTGGCGACGCGGCGGTGTTTGCTCGCTATGAAGTGTTGCGCTCGGACCAGCCAGGACGCACGCTCCGAATCGCGCCGTATGGTGGTCTCCGAGTAGCCACCGGCAGAGATGGCAAAACCGGTGACGGTTCGCTGGATGTGTTCGGCGGGCTGATTGCAACGCTGGCCAGCACCCAATGGGTGCTCGACAGTCAGTTGAGATACGACCTCAACCGTGAGGCGGATGGATTTGAACGCGGCGATTCCGTAACCGTTGACGCCTCGTTTCAGTATCGCCTATCGCCTGGAAGAGTGACACAAGATACTCGTGCGTTTGTGTTTGGCGTGCTGGAGATCAGCGCCAATGACTATCAACGCAATCGAGTGCGCGGTGTCACGGATCCCAATAGTGGTGGCTTTCAGCTCTACCTGACGCCGGGGCTGCAGTATTCCACCCGCCGTTGGATCGCCGATCTTGGCGTTAAGATCCCGGTCATGAGCGATCTTAACGGCACGGCCTTAGAGTCCGATTACACGATTTTGACCAGCGTCCGAATCAATTTTTAGAAAGGAGCCGCAACAGTGAAATCAATGATGGTCGTCTTCTTCGTTTCTTCTGTGTTTATTGGCACCGCCGTGGCCGACGACGTCCAGTACGATATTCGGGTCGACGGGATCACCTGCCCGTTTTGCGTTGCGACGTCCGAGCGGGCGTTAAAGAAGATCGAAGATGTTCACGCCGTAGGCAGCGACCTCGAGACGGGCACGATATTCGTCTGTGCCGATAGCCGCGTCACTTTCACCGATGCTCAACTGAAACAGTTGTTCCTCGATAAGGGCTTTACGTACCGATCGTTTGCAAAGCAATCGGGATGTTCCATTGGCGATCACCAGCATGATGAGGACAATTTGCGCGACATCCCCGACGACCATGCTCGTCACCCCGACACCCAAGGTTGAGATTTGGCGCGTGGATGAAATAACGACACCGAGACGCTGGGCCTGGCTCGTGCTTTTCACCTCTTCAACCACTCTGCTTTGTTGTGCGCTACCGATCCTGCTTGTCTCGCTCGGCCTGGGTGCGGTATCGGCATCCCTCTTTGCCAACCTGCCGTTTTTGGTGACACTGGTGCAGTACAAAGCGTGGATGTTCGCGGCCAGTGGCGCTGTGCTGGCGCTGACCGCCTGGCTGCTGTTCCGGTCAGGACGTGTGTGTCCGGCCGATCTCGGGTTGGCCGCACAGTGTGAAAAAGTGCATCGTTGGAACACTCGCTTTTTTTGGGCGTCCGTCGGTATCTGGGGGATTGGTTTCGCAACCGCCTACTTGGCGCTGCCTGTCTACTTGTGGTTAGGCGGTGATTGACGTGCGTCCAGCACCATGATGACGATGGTCTGCCGGGGCGGCAGCAATATCTACCATAACCTGTACCTGCCTGCGCAAGGCCAGCAAGGGGCGGTGGGATGTTGGCTCGAACTTTTCATGTCCACTTCCACTCTAATGTAAAAACAAGGCATAGAATAATTCTAATATAATGCATTACTAAATTAGAGTTGACTAAAAAATATGTTGCTCATATACTGTTGCTGCAGTTCGATTTAAGGAGTGACTATGGCAGCCAATGAACCAGCCAGTGCGGAGGTGCTGAACCGGCTGGATCTCGAGCAGATGGCTCGGCACGCCGAAGAGGCGGTCCAGCTGTTGAAGGCCCTCTCACATCGCAGCCGCCTGATGGTGCTTTGCATCCTGTCGGGCGGCGAGTTATCCGTCGGTGAATTACACGCGCGAGTCCCGCTGAGCCAATCGGCGCTATCCCAGCACCTGGCTGTGCTGCGCCGTGATGGTCTCGTCAAGACACGACGGCAATCGCAAACGATCTTCTACTCGCTGCAGAATGATAAGGCTGCGCGCGTCATTGCTTTGTTGCATGAGATGTTCTGTGCTACCCCAGCCAGCCGGGCTAAGACGTAACTCGCGTAAAGCGATGCTGAACGGCAGCCATGTAATGAACCATCATTTAACGACGGTAAAACGAATAAATGACGTTTCTTGAGCAGTATGAAAGCGTCATCCGCCTGAGTGTTTTTGCGGGTGTCTTTATACTGATGGCGGTGCTTGAAGCGGTGCTGCCGCGCAAACAACGGGTGCTGCCACGAGGGTCGAGATGGTTCACAAATTGGGCGCTTGTGGTTATTGATACCGTCACCTTGAGAATTGCTGTTCCCGTACTTGCGGTTGGCATGGCCGACATCGCCGCCAAGCAGGGGTGGGGATTGCTAGCGCTGGTCTCGCTGCCAGTCTGGGTCGAAATGGTTATCGCCGTGATCGTCCTCGACCTGTTGATCTACGCGCAGCATGTCGCCAGTCATAAAATTCCGATCCTTTGGCGCTTCCACAAGGTACACCATGTCGACCGCGATATCGATGTCACGACGGGCGCGCGCTTCCATCCCATCGAGATCGTGTTATCGATGGGGTACAAATTGGTTTGCGTGATCGCGCTGGGGCCAGCAGCGCTGGCCGTCTTTATCTTCGAAGTGCTCCTCAATGCATCCGCAATGTTTCATCACGCCAACTTCCGCTTGCCCGCAGGCTTCGACCGAATCATGCGCCTCGGGTTTGTAACGCCCGACGTGCATCGCGTGCATCATTCGATTATCCGCGAGGAAACCGACAGTAATTACGGGTTTTTTCTTACCGTTTGGGACCGCCTCTTCGGCACCTACATCGCTCAACCTGGCGCCGGGCATGAAGGGATGACCATTGGCCTCGCCGAATACCAAAGCAAACAGCCTGCTTCTCTTTGGTGGAGCCTGCTGTTCCCCTTTATGCCGCAGCGTGGCGAGCCTGCCTTGGGTCAAAGGCCGTTGGGAAGTACGACGGGAGCGTCGGAATGAAGTCAGGCGCCTGGTCGCGGGTTGCGATGCTGGCGGTTTTTCTGGCGGCTATTGCAGGTGGTGCTGTTCTCGCGATGGAGCCAGAACTGACAAAGATTCATGCGAAGATTGAGCGTGACTATGACAATGTTGAACACATCGATGCGGAAGCGTTTTCTGCGCTGAACCGTGATCGCATTGTAGTTTTTGACGTGCGCAAAGAAGCCGAATACGACGTTAGTCATATCGAAGGGGCTATCCGTGTTGATCCAGGCGTGAGCCCCGACGCTTTTATTGACGCCCACGGAAATGCGTTGCGCGGCAAAACGGCCGTTTTCTATTGCTCCGTTGGTTGGCGTTCCTCGGTGCTTGCTTCCCGCGTCAACGATCTGGTTGAAACCAATGGTGCGGCCGGGTCATATAATTTAGCCGGAGGGCTGTTCCGGTGGCGCAATGAAGAGCGTGCGTTGGTGCGCGACGGTAGAGCAACCACAGCTATCCATCCCTACAACGTTTATTGGGGCCGACTGATTTCAGACAAAAGCGCTATTCGATACGCGCCAAAGATTATCCCTTCGCGAACTCAAGGAGACTAGCGTGACCAAGAAAATGACGATCAACCGCCGTCACATACTGCTGCTCGCAGCGGCATGTGCGGCTCAGCTTTTTACATTTTCCGCCTTTGCCACCGAAGCCGATGCTGAAACGGATATTGGCGTCTTGAAACCCAATGGCATTCGCCATGTCACGGCCACCGAAGCGGCCACGCTGATTGTCGAGCATCCGGAGATTATTGTTCTCGATGTGCGCAGAGGCAGTGAATTCAAAGCGGGTCACATCGAGGGCGCGCAGAACATCAACTATTTGTCCTGGCGTTTTCGCAAACGGGTATCGCAACTCGATACCACCAAAACCTATCTCGTGCATTGCAAGTCTGGTAATCGAAGCGGTCGCGCGGTGCCGATCATGAAGAAAGCCGGCATCGAAAGCATCATCCATATGGATGGCGGTTTTGACGCCTGGAAAGCCGCTGGTGGAGACTAAAAACTCACCATTCATGCCTGCCTCTTCACACCCACGCGTCGACGAAATTGATGTTGCCGCTGCGCAAGGCACTCTTGTTGGTGGTATTCGCGCAAGAGAAGTGTCACCGTAAATGTCACACGAGTGGCTTCACGTTCAGCCGCAGTTTGGTTTCTCGGCGCCCCACGGCGTGCCGTTAACGCGAGAACCGCCGTTGACGAACAAGGTGTTACCGGTGACATACTGGCAATAGTCGGAGGCCAGACATAAAGCCACGCCGCCGATGTCTTTGTCCGGGCCGCCCATTCGGCCCATAGGATTAGAGCGGGGGGCCGCGCCGATGACTTCGGGCGCCATTTTCCCCGACATTTTCAGCGGTGTTGTCACCGTGGCGGGGCAGATAATATTGGCTGTAATACCGTATTGCGCCCACTCGACCGCTGCGGTTCGAGTGTGGGCGCGCACGGCTTCCTTGGCGGCGTTGTAGTTGGCCGTGAACTTTGGTGCATTCATGCCGTTGACTGAACAAATATTGATAATGCGACCCCAGCCCGCCGCCTTCATATGCGGGAACACGGCGTGCATTGCCGCCGCTACGGCGTGCAAACCCGCCAGCATTGAGTCATGTAAACGATCTTCGCTCATCGCTTCAACGTCCTCCGATATGTATCTCGTGGAGGAGTCGGCGTTGTTGACCAGAATGTCGACGCGCCCAAATTCGCTCACGGTTTGCGCCACCGCCGCTTCGACGGAGACCAGGTCGCCGGTACCGGCGAACACACATTTAGCCTTTACCCCCAGCTGCTGCAGTTCCAGCGCCGTTTCAGTGCCGGCTTCCTTGTTGCATTCAGCAACCACAATGTTGGCGCCTTCGCGCGCAAAATTAAGGGCGATACCTTTGCCGATGCCAGCGCCGGTGATAATGGCGACTTTGTCTTGAAGTTGTTTCATGAGTGCTTAATGTGCTTGCGTCAGGCGATGGGTGATGCCGCCGGAGGTGGCACGCAAAGAACATTTAGGCACGGCAGGTATAAATACTCAAGCGAGCCGTGTGTGTTGACGCGGGTTTGCCGTCAACCACTACGGTATAGACACGTTGCCCATTGGATGGGTCCACTACTGACAGTTATGTGGCTGAAATCATGTTAAATGCAAACTGCATTGCAGCTGGACGCTTTTCAATGACATTTTCATCTGGAATATGTTTTAAGACCCCCAGTTTTCTCAATCGCTGCATTGGTTGATCATTATTTCCGGTCACAACAACATTATGACCCGTTTCAATCATCTCGGTTATAGCAGTTTCAAGTGCCAAAGCAGATGAGACACCAAGATGCGTTATATCTTTAAGGTCAATCACCAATGATTTACAGTTATCTTTTGCTGTAACTTTTTTTGTAATTTCTTTTGATGCGCCAAAATTCATTATACCCGTAAGGTGCAGTAACAAAATATCACCTTTGGCCGCATCCAACAGTTGTGCCTCTTCGTCACTTAAATCAAGCTCACTTGATTCAGAGTCCGTTACTGCTTTAACGTCGTCTGCCTGTATTTCTGCAAGACGTGTTATCGTAATCACGTTGGCAACGAACAAACCAATACCTACAGCTGCAATTAAATCTACAAATACAGTCAGACATATAACGCCATAAGTAATGACTGCCCCTTTTACTGAAACCATATGGACTCGCTTCAAGAAGTTCCAATCTACGATGTCAATACCGACTTTAAAAGCAATACCAGAAAGCACAACTAATGGAATAACAGCAGTTAATTTCGTGGCCCACAATATAACAATAACCAGAATACCCGCACGAACTAGACCAGAAAGCGCAGTTGTAGCACCTGCCTGAATATTAACAACAGTACCCATAGTCGCACCGGCACCTGGTAAGCCACCAAAAAAACCTGACATGATATTGCCAAGGCCCTGACCAACCAGTTCTTTATTTGAATTATGGTGTTTGCCGGTAAGGCTATCAGCTATAACAGAAGTGAGTAACGCATCAATACAACCAAGCACACCTAACACCACAGCGTTTATCAACATTACTTGCCATTCATCGGCATCAAAAACTGGCATTTGGATTTCAGGAAAACCTGTTGGAATTTCACCAATACGACGCATGTCGTCAAAATTCAAAAGTATCAGTGATAAAATTGTACACACTATCAGTGCGACCAACTGCGGTGGAACATAACGCTTAAACTTACCTGGGAATAAAAAAAGAATTGCAATAGTTAATAAACCAAAAGCCACTTCCTTAAACTGAATACCTGAAATCAGCTCAGGAATACTATTTAATATTGAAAGAACTCCTCCTGCTGGTGACGCCTGGCCAAGAAGAGGCCCTATTTGTAGAATAACGAGTATTATTCCTATACCGGACATAAAGCCAGAGACAACGGTATAAGGCATAAGCGTGACAAATTTACCAAGCCGTAAGATGCCAAACAATATTTGAAAAACACCAGCCATGATTACAACTGTAAAAGCCATCGCCATGCCATTATCAGGATTGGACGCAATTAAGGTGGCTATAACCGCAGTAAAAACAACGGTCATTGGTCCTGTCGGTTCAGAAATCAATGTTGACGAACCGCCAAATAAAGCTGCGAATAGCCCAACCATGATTGCGCCATATAATCCAGCTGCAGCTCCTGCACCAGAGGCCACACCGAAGGCTAATGCCATCGGTAATGCAATTACCGCAGCAGTAACACCACCAAATGCATCACCACGTACATTTTTTAAATTAATGTCATTGAAAATAAAAGTCATTACGTTTCTCTCCAAATATAATTTATATCAACATATAAAATCTGAATTTAGTTGAATTGATAATTTGACGATTATGAAGTTTTTACTACTATACGCATAGCGTTACAGATTTCGGTATTTAAGAGATTCCCAAATCCCCGGATAGAGATTCGCCTGCGCTTCAAAGCATCCTGAAGGCCTCTTTCAAGCCCATTTGCAAGTCACCCGTGCCGACATGATGGGAAGGTTTACTTAAAAACCATACCCCAATACATATTCTGCGCCCAAGTTGATTTTTTGAGCGGAGCTATCCTGTATAAGCCGTTATTCTATGTCGCAAACTTCTTCAAACAGGCAGCGGCTCAAACTTCTTCAGCGCAATAAGTACCTGTTCCAACAGCGTTCGATGTTTTTCCTTTAATTTTACGAATACCTGCCGCCCCGTTTTGACCACTTTTACAGCCATGGCATACTCGATGCCTTCCTCATCGCAATGCTGGATGATTTTTATTTGATCGCCTGCGGCATCAATACGCAGGGCATTAAGGGTACAGCCTTCGGGTAACGACTGCTGGCATTGCTTGATAAACGCCAGGTTATCTTGCGCTGGCGGACTATTGCCTTGGCGGAAATCCACGGCCACGATCTGCCTGGTTTCCGCAATATGACCTGCCATCGGTATAAATCCTTTGTTCTTGTTATATGTCCATTGTGCTTCAGCTTTATAGGCAACAATTTCTGTGGCATCGATATCCAGCGTCACTTTTCTGCAGCAGTGCAAGGCTGATTGCAGCAGGGCTTTATTCACCTTCACCCAGGCATCAGAGATTTGCGGCCGGCCACCCATTCTCGCCGCAGCCAATCTCCAAGTGTGGTTGCCCTGGGGAGTTTATTGAGATCCAACACGGTGCGCAGCGCCTCATCATCCTGAATGTGGCGAATATCATCCAGGTGAAAGTTCCCTTCGTGCTGCATCAAGATGAGGGTCTTAATGAATTCCGAAGGCTTAAACCCCCGATTGCTGTCAGGCAGTGGAAAGTGCTGGTCGATACGTTCAGCGAATTAGGGATGACGCTGAGAAACTCGTAAATTGCAGGCGGCAGGCGAATCTCTGCACGTGCCAGTCCTGCAGTTAAACCAAGGACAAAAAATAGAACAACTGGATCTAGTGACATAATTTAAGCTCTCTGAGAATACCTGCGAGGCCCCTGGATTTCAGGCAAAAAATGTACTCACTGCTGCCTCTAGCGTATCACGCATATCAACGTCATCCGTGAGCGGTTCAACCAGAGCCATCTGGCAGGCATCGGCAGGGCTAATGCCTTTGGCGATCAGCTGGGCTGCGTAAATCAGTAAGCGGGTTGACATGCCTTCATCCAGGCCGTGACCCTTGAGGTTACGCGAACGTTGTGCAATCTGTACCAGCTTTTCAGCGGTCTGGGCATCCACGCCGGTTTCATGGGCAACAATTTCGACTTCCTTTTCGCTGGGCGGGTAGTCTAAAGACATGGCACCAAAACGTTGTTTGGTTGATTGTTTGAGGTCCTTCAACATGGACTGATAGCCGGGATTGTAGGAAATTACAATCTGAAAGTCGGGGTGAGCATCGACCTGTTCGCCTTTTTTCTCTAACGGTAATTGACGGCGATGATCGGTAAGTGGGTGGATGACGACAGTGGTATCCTGGCGCGCTTCGACGATTTCGTCGAGGTAGCAGATCGCGCCGATGCGGGCAGCGGTCGTGAGTGGGCCATCCTGCCATTGGGTGCCACTGGCATCGAGCAGAAAGCGACCGACCAAATCGGATGCGGTCATATCTTCGTTACAGGCGACGGTAATGAGTGGCTTTTTTAACTTCCACGCCATGTATTCAACAAAGCGTGATTTGCCACAGCCGGTTGGCCCTTTCAACATGACCGGCATCCGCACAGAGTAGGCGGCTTCGTAGCGTTCAATTTCTTTACCAATTTTATGGTAGTAGGGCTTCTGGCTTATCAGGTATTGGCTATGATCTGTCATCTATAGGTCCTCTATTCAATTCGTTTGTATTCGGTCGGCTTGTGGACTTATTTTATTTAGTCAGTGATAAATACAGCTCAGGCAGTTTTTCAGGCAAGCGCGACACATGATCCAGTACCAGAAAGTTTTTTGCGCCAAAGATCCGCGAAACATATTGGTCAGCGTAGGGGTCCAGCGTGATACAAAAGGTATTGATCCCGTTACGGGCTAGCTCTTCTACTGCTTTTTTGGTGTCAAAGCGCAGGTATTGCGGGTCATGCTCGTCATTGTCGGCAGGTTCACCGTCAGTGAGTATAAACAGGACTTTTTTGCTGCTGGCACGCTGGTTCATTAATGTTCCGGCATGGCGAAGCGCGGCCCCCATACGAGTGGATAATTGACCGGTCATACCGGCAAGATGAGCTTTTACTTCTTCATCATAAGATTCTTCAAAGTCTTTGAAGCGATAATATTCGACATCGTGCCGGCCATTTGAGTCGAAGCCATGGATTGCAAACGGGTCGCCAACTTTATCCATTGCGTCTGCCATTAGGGCGGCGGCTTCACGTGACAGGTCAAGTATGGTGACTTCATTCTCGTCTTCAGATTCCCCTTCTGTGGCTGAATCTGGCAGGGGTTCTACTGCCGCGGTAGCGAGTGACGCCGATTGTGATTTTGATGTGGGCAGTGGGTCATTGGTTGATTCAGATAGATCAATGAGTAACAGCACAGACAGATCGCGTACCTGTAGTGTGGTACGAATGCCAATACGTGGATCGGGCTGCATGCCGCGGCGAATATCGATCATCGCACCAATTGCAGCGTTAAGATCAATTTCGTCGCCATCTTCTACTTTACGTTGTCGTACAACGCCCTGGGGCTGTACCGCTTCAATCAGTTGTTTAAGGCGACGTACTAACGGTTTATGGCGTTCCAGTATTTCCTCAACGTCATCCGGGTCGCCCATTTTTGGGCGTTTTTCCAGTAACGTCACCCAATTCGGGCGTTCCAGTTGAGTCTGGTAATCCCATTCATGGTGGTGAATGGGGGATGATATGGGTTCTTTACCCTCCATATCATTATAAGACTTACCTTCATCTTCATAAGGAAACAATTCGGTTTCAAGTACCCAGATTTCCTGAGCATCATCACCCGCATTCTCGACTTCTACCTCGTTAACCATTTCTATGAGGCTGACATATTTGCGTACCTGCTCAGTTTCGCCTGGTAATAACTCATGTCCTTCTTCGACAAAATCAGGAGATTGCCACAGGCAACGGTTATCATCCCGATAGAGGTTGCTGTATTTATCGGTTCTTGAGTTAAGCGGTATCTCTTGAGCAATAACTGCCTCAGCAAGCTTGAGTCCTATTTCTTTTGCCATCTCAGGATCTTCCAGATGCTCTTTTGCCGCTAACATCGCATCGCGTGCCTGTATAACCAATGGGTGATTATCCGCATAGTCTTCATCCAACAAGGCACGCGCGAGACGATCAAGAACAGGTTGTAGACCTTCGCTTAATGCGCTGTCCGTTGGCAGTAATTTTATCCACAACTGCTTCATGCCAGGAAATTTACGTACTGCGAGTGCTTCTATCCGGGCATCTTCAATCACGCCAATCATCAATCGTTGCAGATCGCTTAACGCTTTTGCCGCAGTGTCATAATGAGAAAATACGATATGCGCGGCAGCATGGGCTGAACTGGCACGATACACGTCCATGCCTGATACTGTTTCGGGCGAATCTGCCGCTGCACCCTCTGGTACATAGTCATCAAATGCATCGGGCAAGTGAATGAAATAGTGTTCTATATAGGGCTGATAGCCTTCACGAGTTTCAAAATCGCCGGAAGTAGGGCGTATAAAAAAGTCCCTTCCCCATAAGGAGCGCAGGTACATATTCAGGCGGCGCTGCACATTAACGAATAAAACACCCCGTTGTTCTTGCTGTAGTACTGCTTTGGCTTGTTCGCTGCGCAGACTGAAATAGTCAGCCTGTGCTTCATAATCATTACGGTAGGCGGAAATACCCCAGGTAATCCAACGGCGCAGACCACCCAGCGTTAACTGGCCTAATAAAACATCCAGATTTTCAAGAAACTGACGTATTGCGCGTGGTGCTTTTGCGACCAGGTTATCTAACAGCTTTAGGTAGGCATTAAATAAATCCAGTTCTCCAAGACGATTGGCTGCGGTAGGCGCAGTGGAGAACATCAAGGCTAAAACGTCAGCGCTGGTTCTGGAATACATTTTGATCCCGACGGAAAGCAATTCGGGAACCGCCTGCTCGCCAATCTCTTTAGCTACCAATGGCGCACTTTCTATATAGGAGATAACCAGGTCAGTGCCACGGCCAAGGGACTTTAGTCCGGCCGCACCTTCCAGGTACGCTTGTAGGCCGCGTGGACTGAATACCCGCACAGCTTCATGCCAGGTTGCTTCGAGTACTTCGCCAGCCTGTTCCCCTAGGTCTTCTAATAAGTCCTGGTATTCTGTTAGTTGAATAGCCAAAGATCACCGTTGTCAGAAATATGTTATTGGTGCAATAAGTTGTGGTTGCCCATACGTCTCTTAGTCAGGCCAAATACGTTGAGGGTGCAAAATTGAAGGAGATGTATTCAGGCCTGGTCGCGGTTGTTTTTTTTCTGCTTTTTGTTTGGCCTTTGACTCAGTTTTTGCCCGTGTCTGTTTTTTTGTACTCGCAGCCGGTTTAGAGGGCGGTTTTTGGGTTTTACTGGTTTTTTCAGCTTGTGCCGGCTTAGGTTTATTTACGCTGGCAATGAGTTTGTCTTCTAGTTTAGTCATGGTTTAAAACCTCTTCAATTATGGATTCGATGTCACTAACAGCTTTCTCTCCTCTGGCACCAAATTGATAAACGCTGATGCCTTCCAATGCGGCCCAGCGATAGGCAGCACGTCGCCCCAGCGAGTTTTCCAGCGCAGGTAGCTCACAGGATTGAAGTGCCTGACGCATCGCACCGGACAGGGCACTTCTGGGTTCAACCTGATTACGTACAAAATAAGCACGTAATCCAGGGTTGACCTTGCGCGCTTGCTGCACCGCTTCGACCATGTGGATGCTACTCCAGAGGTCAGGAGGGGAGGGTAAAACCGGGACCAATAATATATCGACCATTTCCAGTGCGGTCTCGGTGTAACCGCTTCCCAGCGAGGGAGGACAATCGACTACAACGTAGCGATGAGTGCTCCTAGCCCAGCGTATTTCTTTCGCTAATCCGGAACCCGTTGACACGACACGGGGCATGCTGGCAACGCTTTCATGATTGATCCAGTGCTCCAGCGTTCCCTGGGGGTCTGCGTCCAGTAAAACAGTATTGCCGCGTTGTACCAGACCAGCGGCAAGATTTAGAGCTAATGTGGATTTTCCACAGCCACCTTTCAGGTTAGCGACAGCGAATTTGGTGCTAGGTGTTTGTGCCACTGGTTAACGCATCTACTTTTTCAGAAAAATCAAAATCTATCTGAGTAAGTTCTCCTTCGCGCGCTGTTATAGAGACATTGACGTGCGTCCGGCTGAAGGTCAGATCAGGGTAATAAGCTTCTTTTTCCGACAGTGTTTCTAGCTGGCCGAGAAAATCACTTGTTTCATCATAGTTAGAAAAGTCGTAACGCATTGACATCTGTCGACCATGTTTTTGCACTTTCCAAGCAGCAGCATTCCGCCGTTGTTCTGCTGGTTTTTCAGCCATGATGGCTGAGCTCCGCTTGCTGCCGTTCAGCCAAACCAAGATCATCCAGCCAGGATTCGACCCATGCAAGATGTTGACGCTCTTCCTGCAATAGACCATCAAACAGATCAAAGCTGACTGCATCACGTATGCGTGTACTATACTGACTCGCTTCGCTATACAGACGAATAACGTCTGCTTCCAGATGCCAGTCTGCTAGCAACATTTCTTTAAGGCTATGTGTTGCACTGATCGCTGGAAGCTGTGTGCTATTGGGTAACAAACCCAGACCTAACATGTGACGAATCAAGCGCTTGGCATGCTCCAGTTCTTCCTCAGATTCATGGCGAAACTTACCGGCTGCTTTATTCAGACCCCATAATTCACACAGTGTCGACTGTGTGAGATATTGCTGCACAGCAGCCATTTCATGACTTAACGCGCGACGCAGGTAACCGGTCAGTTTTGGATCCATTAACAGGGGCCTAACTAGCTTCTGGAGCTGTTACATCACCTGTTGTAGCAGGCAGTATGTTTTCTACTTCGCCGTGTACGCGTGCAATAATGTGCGCTGAAACCAAGCCATCACCAACACGTTCGCAGGCATCAGCACCTGCGCGAACCGCTGCGTTGACTGCACCAGTTTCACCACGTACGAGTACGGTAACATAACCGCCGCCAACAAATTGACGACCGATAAGGCGAACTTCCGCTGCTTTGGTCATGGCATCAGCCGCTTCAATAGCAGGCACCAGACCTCGGGTCTCGATCATACCTAATGCAATTCCAGATATATCACTCATTCTATTTCTCCTGCCTACTAATCAATGTTGGCTAGTCCCACTTTTAGCGTTTAGATTTTAACAGCCCCTGGTTACAGGTAAGCAGTTATGAATTGTTACGCTTAAGTTTCGACGGCTGTTGGTAGTATGTTTTCAACTTCGCCGTGTACACGTGCAATAATGTGGGCTGATACAAGTCCATCACCAACACGTTCACAGGCATCGGCACCCGCACGAACCGCTGCGTTAACCGCACCGGTTTCACCCCGTACTAAAACGGTAACATAACCGCCGCCAACAAATTGACGACCGATAAGGCGAACTTCCGCTGCTTTGGTCATGGCATCAGCCGCTTCAATAGCAGGCACCAAGCCACGGGTCTCAATCATACCTAACGCAATTCCAGATATACCACTCATTTTATTTCTCCAAGTTTAGTCAATTATTCAATCAGCCTTCAACAGCTGAGGGTAAGATATTTTCTACTTCGCCGTGTACACGCGCAATAATATGGGCTGATACGAGCCCATCACCAACACGTTCGCAGGCATCGGCACCCGCGCGAACCGCTGCGTTAACCGCACCGGTTTCGCCCCGCACTAAAACGGTAACGTAACCACCACCCACAAACTGACGACCCACAAGGCGAACTTCTGCCGCTTTGGTCATGGCGTCAGCCGCCTCAATCGCAGGTACCAGACCACGGGTCTCGATCATGCCTAGCGCGACTCCAGATATATTACTCATTCTATTTCTCCGGTTAATAACTAATCTTAAGGTTTTACCTTAGCTTTCTACGGCTGTAGGCAGTATGTTTTCTACTTCACCATGCACGCGTGCGATAATGTGGGCTGAAACCAGGCCATCACCAACACGTTCACAGGCATCAGCACCCGCGCGTACTGCTGCGTTGACTGCACCAGTTTCACCACGCACCAGTACGGTCACGTAACCGCCGCCCACAAAGTGACGGCCGACAAGACGAACTTCCGCTGCTTTGGTCATGGCATCAGCCGCTTCAATTGCAGGCACCAGACCACGGGTCTCGATCATTCCCAACGCAACACCAGTTACATTATTTGCCATATCATTTTCCTTACCTAATTTAAACGTTAAAAAACTATAAACTCGCTACTTCAATCAAAGAACTGTCATCAATAATTCCGGCGATGGTGAGGTCGGTCAATACACCGTAGTCGGGCATCGCATGGCGAGCCGCCGAACCGCTCAGTGTAATTACCCACTGACCCGGCGGCACACCAACGGGATCACTGGCAACGCAAAGCTTGCCTTGATAGTCACTCAGCACCCGTAGTGAGACACTTTTCAAACCGTCTACACGCCGGGTGGCCACCAAGTCATCACGTACCTGCATGATTTCCATCTCAGGGTTCCCAGTAATCGATGATGCCGACAATCGTCAGGTCACTCGGGTATTCTTTACTACCGGCCGCTTCGCGGGCAGCCGAACTACCAGCACATATAACCCAGTCACCTGGAATACAACCCACTGAGTCAACTGCTACGAGAGGCGTGCCGCCCGGCTTGTCGCGGACTACCAGTAGAGGGCGATGACCCAGGCCATCAATGCGATTGGTCGAAACCAGGGTTTTATCAACCTGCATAATCTTCATGCTGCGTCCTCTTCAATAATCTCAAGTGGGCTGCCCAGAGGTCGATCCTGCAAGCTCATCTGACAAATCAATCTGTTCTGTGCCGCCAGGTCAGCATAACGATTTATAATTGCAGCCTTCACGCGCCGGCATTTATCGATCATTCGCTGCCTGGATCCTGGTACTTTGGAGTCGTAGCGGTAATGAATGGCAATGGGAACCGGAAGCCCGTTGGATAGATTTAAGCCGGTGAAGATCTTGATACCTATATCGAGGTCTGCAGCACCTTCTTCCACGGTATGCAGGTGTGCATAATACGCAAGGTTACGCAGTTGCACTTCCTGGAATCCATCACCCACACTGATATAACGTTCGGCATGCCCGATGTCGGGGTAACGGCCTTCGTATAAATCACTGACGTATTCTATTTGCGATAAATTATTAATTAATAAATTAACAATCAAGCGCCGAATTCCTTCTTCCGGCTCGCCGTCACCCGCGCCCCAGCCATCAGTTTCACTGATTTTTTTGACGGCGCCATAAACTGCGATACGCGCCTGATCAGCGTTGGAATTCAGGGTGTCATGGTAGAGCCGCGTATTATCGACGTAGCGATACGCATTCAGCTCACCCTTACTGTCTGGCACATGGATCCGAACCGCATCGGTATCGGTATCAACACCAATCAACAGGATATCGACCGATGCACCACAGCAAAAGCTGTTTTCGATGGCTTCACGAAACTCGTGTAGAGATGCAAGCCCGGCTTCTGCCGCCAGGCGGTCATTACTGCCATGGGCGGCGCAACCCTGGTGTGACGGGTCGGAACTGCTGCGATGATACACAACCACTTTCAAATAGTGTGTTCCCGCATCTGCAGTGACTGGTTGACCGGTACGAAAGCGAGCCAGTTCAATGCTCTCCCAATGGCGGATATTTTCTTCCACATTAAAAAGCGCGCCGGCGTAAGCGTTGCGCACTGTTAACGCCGTCAAGGGTAAGCGCAGTATATAGTTGGACAGGCCTTTCAAGCGGCCATCAGAGCAGGGGGTGATGTCCACACAGTGAAAGCCACAGTCGAGAAAGAAACTTTGCGCATCAAGGGTGTCTTCTGCCTGCGTGCGCAGGTTGTCTGAAAACTGCTCAACAGAATTTTGCAGTGCGCCAAAAATGCACTGTGCGTACATTGCTTGCATATCCAGGCCATTCAGCCAGGCATTGGCCAACAGGCTATCGGGTAATTCATGTCCCAGTGTTTTTCTGGCCTGCGTCTGCGCCTGGGCTATGAAATCTGTTTCATGTTGCAAGTTAGCCAGTTTTTTAAGCGTTGGCACAATGGCTTCAAAACGACTTTTGATGGCTTCTTCACAACGCGCTAACTGTGCGTTGGCACGTAAATCTGTCAACGGATGCCGACAGGAACGAAGCGGTAAACTATCACAAGCGAGAGCTTCAGCAGGCGCGGGCGCTGCACCTTCTTCAGTAGCCGTTGGCGCAGCTCTGAGCTGAGAGTTTTTTGCTACCGCAGGTGCTACCACCGTCTGTGGTTGAGCCATACCGACAGGCGCTTGCGTATAACGACTTGCGCCGTTAGCAGCTCTTCTCCTGTAGGCGTTTTTTGTGTTCATTCCCTGGTCTCTGTAGTCGCAAGTATTTGCGTATTTAAAGTTGTCTTTTGATCCTGCACACATTTAGCCCAAGGTCTGAATGTGAGTCGTAAACAATCAAGCACTAGCGCCACCTGACAGGGTCACAAGACCCGTGGCACTGCCGCTGCTGCCACCGCTGCCACCAGTCACCCTGGAAATTGCGGCCTCCGGGCGTTCACGATCTCTCAGCGCGTAGGCACCGATGACGTTGCGTTTAACTGACGGGCCTTGTTGTGTCTGATTACGGCTGGAAGAAAAGAGGCCTTCTGTGCCAGTGACAGTGCCACCACGTGACCAGTCGTCACCTGTTATATGAGTGCCTTTTTCACTGCCCTCGCCGGTAACCCTCTTTGGCCGCGCTGCTCCCATCTCAGTTGCTATTTCAGTGGCAACGGGTTGGGGTTGGATCTCACGTTCATGGCGAAATTCAGGGGTTCCCGAAATGACACCTTCCGCTTTACTAAGCGCACCGGTTATAGAGCTTCGGCGAGCGTAAACACTGCTATGAACAGGATTGTTTTTACCCTGCTGCCAAGCAGCTTTAGCCGGAGACATCACAGAAAAATCGGTGGTATATGGCTCTGCTGGTTGTGGCAAGCTCTGCGCCATTTGCGTTTGAGCAAGGTGATGCCGATTGCCGCTACTGCACGCAGTCCGATCATGTTGTCCCTGGTAAGGAGTGCCGGTAACATCCTGGCACTGGCCGCGCGGGAAATTACCCGCCATGCGTTCATCTACAGTTGGCGTCATGCCGGAAACAGGCTGAGCCGGGACATCATTATGTAGTGCCAGGCGTTGTTCGCCCTGCGCTACTGCAGTGTCAGAACAAAATTCACTTACCTGTTCGCGGCTAGCGTAATGGCTGCCGGTCACGGGTTTGCAGATACCCTGTTCGTCGCCGGTTGTTTTTTGAGAATGTCCAGTCTGCACACCACTCACTACCTGGTTATGCCAGGTTCGACTATAGCCAGTCATTTTGGCACTCGGCTGAGGAGTCTGTGAGCACGATTGCTGAAAATATTCCTGGCTGACATAATTACTTCCAGTGACGACCGAGCAGCTACCTCGGTCGTCACCTGTAAGCTTTGGGGAGGGGCTGCCCTCCGTACCCGTCAACATTCGCCCCTGCAGGGTGTGCATTTCACTCACCTTGCTCGATCGATTGTCACACAAGCCAGCACGTGCCGGTTCGCCGTATTGGCTGCCGGTAACACGCTGACAGGAGCCGGGTTCGTTTCCCGTAACCTTCTCGCTGCGATCAACCAGATTGCCAGTGATGCTCATGCCGCCTCGGCTTGAATCGACTCCCACCTTGGCGACAGAACGTTTTGGTGCAGTGCCACAGGCTGTTTCAAAGCGTTCGCTGGAAATATATTCTGAGCCGGTAACGCGCCGACAGATATCTTGATCTTCACCGGTAATGCCTGCGATTCGAGATGACTCGCCACCTGAAACAGGTATGCCTGCTGCAGTGTGACTAAGACCTACTTTAGCGGGTGCTTCGGCCGCTACCGTTCGCGGTGCTACGTTTGAGTACGCGCTGCCCGTTATTGCTTTATTAGCGCCGGATTCAGAGCCAGTCACTGCATTTTCACGCGCTTCGTCAGCGCCTGTAATATGTTGGTTTTTTCGCGTCTTACCGATAACTACTTTATCTTTTGCTTGATTCTGTCCCTGAGATGAGCAGACTGTTCTAAAGTGCTCAACACCAAGGTATTCGCTGCCAGTTATTGCTTTGCAACTCCCGCTTTCGTTACCCGTGACTTTCTTACGTCCAGCGGTGTTGCTGCCAGTGAGCAATTGACCGTGACTGGTTTCACTCAAACCCACTTTAGCAGCCGCCGCCTGAGGCATGCTGCTGCAAAACGTCTCAAATTGTTCAGCTCCCAGATATTCGGTACCGGTAATCGAGCGGCAACCTCCGGATTCAATTCCAGTGATTTTTTCGGTTTGCTCGACCTGTGTGCCTGTTACCGCCTGACCTGACAACGTAGTACCCACTTCAACTTTAGGTGGAGCGTCTGTGCCAGGGCGTACCCGTCCACTGGGCCGGGAGGGTGAGGCATCACCGCGACCGATCACGCAACGATCTTCTCGGCGTAATTTAGCGAGGGCTTTACCGGTTAGTGAGGAAGCACTACGCACCAAGGATTTCCGCGCCTGTATTCCCGCCTTGCCCGGCAAACCCAGCTTGCCTTTTCTGGAAAGTGAATTGCGTCGCTCACGACAAAATGCCCGAACCGAGGAAGAAGCGTTAGTCGAGCCCTCTGGACTGCTCTCGATAATTTCGCACAGGCTGTCTAGTGCCGCACTGTTTGCGGTTTGCTCAATATCGCTCGCACATGGCTCGGAAGATTTAGCCTTCGCACAGGCATCGCAGCAAGCTTCTTTCGTCGATGCCGCTGGATAGGTCTCTGAATTATTTGTGTTCGACGTATTTACATTAGACACTACAGCGGTTGCACCGCCAGAGTTAGCAATTTTAGCGGCGGCTGTTAATACGCTTTTCCCGCCTTTTGCCAGCATCGCTCGCCGCGCCATAGAAAATGCTTTTCCGGTAAGTGGCTTAATGCTCGCGTCCGTAGCGGTGGTTTCAACAGCGGCAGTTTGTAAAGGTTGCGGGGCAACGGAACCTTGCTCGTCGCTGGATGCAATCGGAGTAGAAGCTACTGGGGCTGTCACTCGTGCAGATGCAGATGCGCGGGGACTGCTGCGACCGGCCTTGATTTTGGCACCACCGGTGCGAGACATTTCGCGTCGTCGTGCACGCGCCAACTCGCGACCTGAAAGCGCTGGTGAATTTAATGTGTCTTTCATACTGAATTACCTTATATTCAAAGGGTTCGTATAGTAGTGCGATACCCGGACATCAGCTCAGGTATCACACTTAATGGTTGCTAGCC
>CAZJDL010000064.1:0-23589 GCA_964544755.1 uncultured Pseudomonadales bacterium
TGCTAACACTATTTTCTATGGTTCTGCACTGCGGCGCTAAAAAGAAGACCCGGGTTGTTGCAGAAACTCCTGTTCTTCAGCAGTCGATTGCCTGCCGAGCAGGGTATTGCGATGCGGGTAACGGCCAAAGCGATCAATAATGGCCTTATGCTTGTATTCAAACTGCAGGTTGTTTTCGAGCCCCGGTTCGCTGAAAAGCTGCACGGCAACGGTATGCATCATTGCTGACTCGCTGTGCATATACGGCATAAACAGAAAAGCCTGCTGCGCGGTACTCAATGATTTCTGCGCGTCGGCGCGCAGGGCTTCCTGCGCCAGCACCAGCGCCATCGCATCATTGGCAAAGGCCTGCGCCGTATTACGATAGATATTGCGCGAGAATTGATCGAGTACGATGATTTCCGCCAACCGTCCGTGCGGGTCGGCGCGCCAGGAGTACAGTTCGCCGCGTTGTGAGCTTTGCAACAGCGTGGAAAAACGCCGGCTGATGAGCTGATCAAACTCCGTGTCCTTCTGCCACCAACGTTTCGCATCAATCTCGGAGAACCAGAATTCAATAATATTTTTGGCATGTATGGTTTTCATTCTGTTGCGTTGCTCTAACCGGGTTGGATAAGCTCCAGATCGACATCGATCGCGTCTATGCTTGCGCGCTGAGAAGAGGCTTCGCCGTCACATTTTTTTGCAACTTCGAACCGAATCACGTGGCCGCCAGACCCCAGATGTTGCATCTCGAACACGCTGACTCCCCACAGCTCTTGCGTGGCGTAGAGATTCGGTGTCTGCTTGAGTTTACCGTCCAGGTAAACGTTCGCACAGCTCTGCTGCGGGCCTTTTTTGCCGATAATACGAACACTGTCACCTGAAAACGTCAGCTCTGCGGCGTCGCCGGCATGGCTCGATTGCTTCACACTGCCGGTGCTGGCGTGCTCGGAAACCACGTTAGTCCACTCGCCCGTAAAGCGAATGGCGTTGCGAACGTCTTCAAAGCGGCTCGGCCGAGGCAGTCGGCGCCACGAACGGCCATCATCCTCAGACAGAAACACTTCTTCCAACGAGGATCCAACCAAGGTGCGTGGCGCGGGGTAGCCGGGCATAAAACGAATTTTATCGAGCACATAGTTGCGCTCGATAAGGCCGGTTGCGAGGGGCCGAAAAGTCGCACCTCCATCCGTGCTCTCATAGAGCCCGCGGCCCTTCACGCTGGCTATGAGCCGGCGATCCTGATCATACGCGGGCGAAAAAGCCAACGCTTCAATTTGCGCTGTTGCGCCCAGCCCTGAAGAAACCCATGTGTCACCACCATCGCGAGAAATGTGCAATCCATTAACCGTGCCCACGGCGAGAGTTTGATCGGTCGCATAGTTCGGCGATGTCGCGACCCAAACATAGTTCCTTACGCCGCCGACAAAGCGCAGGGTATCCGCACCCAGCGGGCGCCAGTTCTCGCCGCGGTCGTCAGTTCGAAACACGCCTTCAGAACGGACACCCACGAAAACCTGCCCGTCCGACGGGTAGTCAGGAGAAATCTCAACCGAGGTTATCGGACTGGATCGCAACGTACCTGTCTTGTCAAACGTCACTCCCGCATCGGTAGACCGGTAAACCCCGTCGCGGCGGGTGCCAAGAAACATGGTCGCATCGGTCTCGAAAGCCGGTGACAGTCTGACAACGGTCGGATAGGCAGTTTTCTCACCTCTGGCCAAGCGCCGCGCGACTCTTTTCAGGCCCAGCGATTGCGCCATGCCAATCGCATTAGTAAACAGTGAGGGGTTCGAAAATACGCTGTACTTCTGCCAAACCATGTCTTCGGTCGTGGCGGCCATCAGTGCTCCGGAAGCACCGGTGAGCATGCGTTGCTTGCTGTTCGGTGCGAACGCGAAATCCGCAAGCCGTGAGCTGCTTAACCCCTGGTTTATGATGCGCCATGTATCGCCCATATCGCGCGACAAGTACGCGCCACCGCCGTAGGAGCCAACGCCAATGGTATAGACGTCCGTTCCCTCGCGACCTACGCCCAGGCCTTTGACGATAGCTGGAGACTGAGTCTCAATTTGACGCCAGGTCGTTCCGAAGTCGGCGGACGTAAACAAGCCGTCAAAACCCGCGAGGTACAACGGCCCGTTAGCTGCAAGATCAGCCGGCGCGCCGAACTTCTCGAAGTGGGGTGAGAAGTACTGGTCGCCGTCCGCCTGTTGGTCACGGCTAAGCCCGCTGTTTGCCGCTGCCCACGTGCTGCCGTGATCAACCGAGGTGAACAGCCCCTTCGACCAGGTGGATACTATGATGCGTTCGCGCGCAGCACCCACTTGGCTGACAAGGATATCCATGATCGTCGAGTCGAGTTCGGGCCAGTCGTCGTCAGGTTGCGGTAGTGAGTCGAGTTTATGTACAGCACGAGATTGCAGGTCGAAACGAAACAGTGTGCCTGCGTTTGTGCCAAGCAGGACACTACCATCACCCGCTTGAGTGATCGCCGTAATTGCCGTTGTGCCGGGCAATTTCCCAACCTCGCCCCAGTCGTCGGGGCTGTCTTCGCCGAGCAGAATCGTACCCTTCTCGTCACCGGCGACTACCACTGTGGCATCGTTGTAGCGAGCCGTGGCCAGCGCGGTTACGGCAGCGTTCGGCGCCGGGCTTTTCGACCAGGAATTGCCCTTGTCGGTAGAAACGTACAGGTTTCCGTCGGCGCCCGCGGCGACCGCCACAACGTCATCGCCTTTGGCGGAGTAGGCTAGCAGAGTGGTCGTGTTCTTGCCGGCCAGCCCCGAACGGCTCCAGGAATTACCGCGATCGGTGGAGCGAAACAAGCCGTCGCCACTGCTGGTCAAAAATACTGTGCCATCTGCCGCAAACAGCGGGCTCACCACAATGTCGGAAAGCGGCGCTCGTTCGTCTAACCCATTTACTATTTCTTTCCAGCTGGAACCTCCATCCGTCGACTTTTTAAAGCCGTGATCAACCAATGCGAATAGTGTGCGGTCGTTGGTGAATTGCGGCGACGGAACGACGGCGTTAACGATGTCATGCGGCGTATGTGCGTGCACGGCAAACGCCAACCACAAGATGACAGGGGCGACCAGCAGCGGGAATCGGTTCGACGGCGGCCGTGCAACGGCGCCGGGCGTGTTCCGCCCGCGTCGCTGCGGCCGGCATGCGTCCCAAAACTTACATTTCATTGCTACTCCTAACATTATCGAAAAGCACCAGTTCTTCACTATTCGCACCACCGTTAGACGGGCTGCGGGTGAGTTTGAGATTGTTCATAAACTGTGGTTTGTCGTTGCCCGCTTGGGCCGCGACCTTGGAGCTGATCTGCAGCAGGTCCAGCCCGTGTTGACCACTGATTTTCCAGCCGGATTCGCCGTCACTGGTCGGGCTTGTTTGTTGTAACGAGTAATCGGGCCCGGCAGCGATCAGTGTTACGAACAGCATGCGGCATGCTGGTTCGGCCTGTGCTACCAGCGTGTTACTCGGGGCTTTGTGATGGTGGTTCAACGACCACCATCCCTGGATAGGGGTATCCGCGCCGCGTACGACGCTCAGGTTTAACTGCGCGGTACCTTCTACCTGTATCTGCAGTGCAGCAGATTTCGCGCTGTTTTCCAGGCGCACGGTGTTTTGTGCAGCGATCGTCATGTCGACATCGGGAGGCGCATGGTAGAGAAGGTCGAAGCGGTGTTCATTCGCACCCGACAGTCCGTCGATGACAAGCCAGTAACCGGATTTTACGAACAACACATGACGCTCGTGAGATACGTCCTCAACCAACGCCTCAGCCACTCCTCGGGCAGTGTTCAGCCGGCCATAGCCGTCGCTATAGGCGCCGCTGGCAGCGTCTAGTTGCGGCGTGGACAGCCACTTGCCCCATGGGCCGCTGGCGCGCGCAGGCACCGCATGGGCCGGCTGCCAACGTCGGGCCTGGCTCTTGCCGTCGACCAGCACCGTGTTATGCGAATGTGACCCCACAAAGTAGGCGCGGAAGGGATCATTTTTGTCGTAGGTATAAGAGCCCGGGTCGCCAACGAATAGCTGGCCGTTAGCAAAGAGCTCGATACTGAGCACGTCTTCGTGCCCGTGAAACCCTCCGTGCGGACCGCAATCGAACAGCAGCCAACTGTCCTCGCGAGTCCAGCCGCTGCGCATGACGAACACACCCGCATCCTCGAATACAATGGAATCCTCGGCGGGTTTGTCGCCGCCCTCCCCAAGAGACGCGGCATAGGCGAGATCAGGCCGATCAAATCTACGCGCGGCCCGTTCGATTCGATTCCGGGTCCACAACAGAAAGCCATCGTTCTTCTCCGGAAAGGTACCGTCCGGGCGTATGACACCCGCCAGGAAGCAGTACATCTTCACGACTTCGTTGCGGAAGCCGGCTTCCCATTCAGGCAACTCGAATACCTCAACCAGATCCAGCGCCGCCTCAAACTCATCAATAGCGAGGAATTGATAACCCACCGACATCTCGATATGCGAACCATCATCGTTGATTTGCCGGTGCAGTTCGACGGCGAGTAGTTGCAGCGCTTGATCGCGCCAGCTTGTCGCAGTAATAAATTCCGGGAAGTAGAGGCTGGCGCACAGCAGGCCAACAGACTCCCTAACCAGGTGATTTAGCTTGCTGCGAAACCTGTACAGAAAGTCCGCATGCTCGTACACCGACTTGATCATGCGGGCGCGGGTAACCACGTCAAAGCGCGCACAGTGTTGGAAAACGCCGTACACTGGTAGCCAGCTCATTCGCAAGCGTAAGGCGACTTCCATCAGGCGCCAGGCGGGACTTGTCTCGTCTTTTTCCTGCAGTCGTGGATTGTTGTCGAGCCAGTCGCACAGTTGTTCGACGAAGGCCGTGGCGTAACGGTCATCGCCTGTTATTTTATACGCATGGGCAAGCACAACCCACCACTGATGTCGGTGCAAACGCCAATGCCACTCTCGACTGCCGTTAGGGCTTTTGTGCCAATCTATTTTGCCGTCACTGGCGAGAATCGGGCTGCCGTCGTTGCGCCCGAACAAGTCGTTTGCGAGCACCTTTTCTGCCCGTTCTATCACCTCTCGCTCGTCGGTGTTGTTGATATCGAGGCGCAGGTCAGTCAAATTTGTGGGTAGATCCGGCCACGCGGGAGTGCAGCGCTGTGTAAGGTGCGCAACGAATTGATCCCAATTTTGAACGTGGGGTGCGCCCGTATCGCTAGGCAGCCGAACTTGCTGCAAGACCTCTTGCATGGAAAGTTCATGGGTCGCGGTCGTGCGGTTGCGGCCGCGCACCCATCCTAGCCCGTATTTCGCTATCCCTTTCAGTTTTCGCTTGATCACTCTTGCAGAATTGCCACTCATTTCAGCGGCGCCTTATAGGCAGAAAACAGGCGGACGGATTTTCGAATAACGTGCAGATTGCGTGCGCTGTGTTGTCTCTCAAGCAACAGTCCGATTCTCTCCAGATAGTAGCATGCCCGATACGCATCGACGCTCGTCCGCAGCGCTTGATTGTGCTCGCCGAGTTGCGCTTCGACTGCTTCGAGAAACCTGCCTACTACATCCTCCAGTCGTGAATGCTCCGGGTTTAACCGGTCGTAGTACATCTCGGTAAAAAAGCAGTTGTAAAGATCGTTGAGCACGCTGCGCAGGCTTGCACTTTCCCAGTCAAGAACTTTCAGCCCGCTTGCCGTGACAACCATATTGACGGTGGAGAAATCACCATGTGAGAAAACGCAAAGTATCCGTTTCGCTTGCGTGCGCCGCAGTATCTCATGTTGCCGTTGGAGAAAGGCGTAGATGTCGTCGTACTCCTCGTTCAAGCTGTCGCGGCGTGCGTGGCGTTCATCCACAATACTCGCGTACACCCGATCAACATACTCCCGCCATGGACGGCTCTCGATTCCGCTGACCTTGAAAAGCGACTGTAGACATGGTTCTATTTCGGCAACGTAAAAGTCGGTAAATTCACCATTCCTCACCAGCGGGAAATGTGTTGCCGAGCTGCCGGCAACAAGCTCCTCCTCGTACCAACTGGAATCGGGCGCGGCGTACAATAATTTTGATGCGTACGGTGTACGGTTGGCATCGTTCAGGCGGCGGGTTTCCTGCTCTCGCACACTGCGTGGCACATCCTGATCAAATGCTTTGATTACGCGACCTTTATTCAAATCAAAAATCTTTTGTCCGCGGTGAACAGTCACACTGAGATGGCCCCAGCGGGGCAGCCGCAGTGTCTGCGTGTGGTCTGTCGTGCGCCAGCGGCGCAGCAGCCAGTTTTTCAACGCACGAAGCACCTGCCGTCGGTCCAGCCCCAAGTCCTGCAATAGCGGGTGCGCATTACTGAAATAAAGACGCACGTATGCTCGTAGCGCAGCAGGCTTAAGAGGAAAGTAGAACTTCCCGTGTTTGACGAACGAATAGTCGCGATTCAATGAGATGCCTCGCGAACAATTATGTCAAATCGGACGCAGTCACCGCCGGTGCTGCAAGACGCTGCCACTTCTGCC
This sequence comes from uncultured Pseudomonadales bacterium, assembly GCA_964544755.1. Classification (GTDB taxonomy): domain Bacteria; phylum Pseudomonadota; class Gammaproteobacteria; order Pseudomonadales; family JAUIET01; genus JBBKXJ01. The sequence continues at coordinate 6,489 of CAZJDL010000064.1, forward strand.
GAAACTGCGCGATTTCGGCCGCTGAGTAGAGGTGCTGGCTAAATCTGGACTCATACAATTTATCAAGGTACGAAGCAGGGAGTGGAATGGCCTGCTTGAACTGCGAGTAAAGTTGTGCATATTCCTTGTCGCTCGCCAGATTGGTGTCGGACAGCTCGAAGTCGTTCAGGTCGAGAAATTCCTTAAATGCGACACTGGCGCAACTCGAAAGATTCTCGAGCCGGATCAGCAGAATGTCTACACCGCGCCCTGGGTAGATCTGAAAGCCGCGATCCATGGGAAACGGTGAGTGCAGAACATCGATGTCGAAAAGTGGCTTGAACTCAGTGTCGAAATATTCCAGTGGCCGGTTGTGCTGGCAGTGGCGCCAAAATAATTCGAATAGATTCTCCGGGTTGTCTAAATCGACGGTTGCATCGAATCCGTAACGGTCGGAATGGATTTTCCATACTTTATCGCTGTGCCGTTCAACGACGCGTATTTCCTCGAAAAAAGTAGACAAGTTGCGCGCAACCGGGTCTCGAACGAGGGTTACTATTTTCCATTTGTCGGTTGATTTTCGCTTGGCGAGGCGTCGCCGCAGGTACTGGTACTCCCAGATTCTCTTTAGCTTTTTTTCATCCGGGGTACGGAATAACGGTCGCCGTTCGCGTTCAAGCTCCTTGACGCGTTGCTCCGCAAGAAAGTGTACATGGTGAATTGGGCGGTGCAGCGCGTCGGCGTGCAGTGATTTGGCCACCGACTTCGATCCGACTTTGCCCATCTGATAGACCAGGAGAGGCGCTTGAGAATAGCGTCGATTGCGGCGCCAAAGTGTCAGGTGGTGATACGCTCTCGCGCTGCGGTAGGAAGCCCTTGATAATTTCCTTGCCACAGAATCCAGAACGCCCAGCACTTTTCCTCCTACCCGCTATTTTTCGTGCCGCGGAGTATAGCCGAGTAGGGGGCGAATAAAAATTGTTTTTGCCAGTGCTAACAGCGGCTGAACGGCTGGCGATCTCGCTTTTCGCTCTGCTGCCGGCGACACATTGCTGAGTTCTGCTTTGCCTGCTTGCAATGTAATTATTGACACGCAAACTACGTCTCATAACAAGAAAAGTTTACAAAATATCAGCGGTAGCGCGAGCAGGGCCGCGCGCAAGCAGTCGAAAATGTGTTACCCAAAGAAAAATCCGCTAGGGTGCTGGCACAGACAAGCGACGATCGCTTTTTGACGGAGATGGCCAGCTGCGTGCTGAGCATGGCAGCTATTTACTCGGCTGCGTGAGATTGATTTCACCACTATCGGTAAGGTTCAGCGCCGGTAGAATCGACGAGCCAATATCCAGTTTGGCGCCGAAAGCGTATTTCAGTTTGTCTTTTGGATTGTTGATAAAACTGGTGATCATCTTGATGCTCTCGATCAGGTTTGTTGAGGCCTCAACGTAGAATTCCTCTTCGCTATAGCCGGGAATTGTTGGAATGTCATTGCCTACGCCGCGAATAAATTTAAAGCCCTCGAGACTGACATTGTAAGACATACCGCGTACGTTCAAGGCCTGCCGGTTTGGGTTGGTCACGCGCAAACCAATTTTGAAGCGCGCTTCGAGTCCCGTGGAAGGCAACATTGAAAACGACGTCACTTGAATGTCAGGAGTTTCGAAATTGGGTCGCATAGTGGCGCAGCCCGCAATCAGTAGGCTAAGCAAGGCGCAGCGAATAGCGCTAGTCATTATGCCTCCTTCATTTGGCCAATAAACGATTTCGATTGGTTGATGGATTTTTGCATGGCTTTGACCAGTCGGTCGACATCGGTATTGATGGTTTGCAATTCACCCTCAAGCGCCGCGATCGCGCGTGCGTTGAGGTTGTGCTTCAAATACAGCACCTGGTCTTTTAGCGTCGCCAGTACCGGAGCCATGGTTTTTTCGGCGCTGCGCATGCTTTTCAATAACTGTGCGTATTGTTTTTTTGTGCGGGTCAGTTTGCCCTGGCTATCGCGCCGCAGGTTGGCGTCGCTGAATTCGCCAATTTCCTTTTTCCATTCGGCGAATAAATCGCCGGCAACATCATCGACGGCCTCGATACGGCTTTTGATGTCGTCTGCTGCATCGACGCTGTCGTCGTATTCGCCGCTCAGTTTGTCGTAGGCTTTTTCGAGGTTGCCGCCGTCATAGTTAACCACTGAACGGAATTGCTGCAGCGCATCTTTGAATTGCTCCTGGCCGTCTTCCTGTGCCTCCTGCGCTTCTTCAATGCGATCAATCATGATGTCGCGTTTTTCGACGCCCATTTTTTCCCACGCGCTGTAATACGCAGTTTCGCAAGCTGTTAACAGCAGTATGCTGAGCAACAGCGTGAGGCGCACGGGGCGGGCTACGTGTTTCATTGAAATTCCTTTGTGTTATTAACGATCAGGCCGGAGGCTAAATGTACCATGAATGGGTCACGGTCGAAAAAATGTACCGCAGTTTTTACGTTTTTTTCGTAGGCTTGCGCTGCCGAAGCGCGGCTGCCAAACGTCGCCCGCGCCCGCACCGAAGCCATGGGGCTTAGTTGTTGCAGCAGAAAATTCATGAATTCGGGGAGTGGTTTTGCCATGCGCTAAATGACCTCGTTGGCTGCTAACTCAGCAATGGCGTCGGCGTCCAGCCCAAGAATGTCGGCTAACACTTCCTGTGTGTGGCTGCCCAGGTCGGGACCCGGCCAGTCGGTACGTCCCGGCGTTGCGCTCAACTTTGGTATCACGGCGGGTAAGTCCAGCGGTTTGCCATTGATTTCGACGCGCTCGAATAACTCGCGGGCGTGGAAATGCGGGTCGCGAAACATATCGGCTACGCTGTATATCGGCCCGGCTGGCACGCGCTGTTCTTCCAGTAGTTCGAGAATGGCGCTTGCATCCTGCCCGGCGCACCAGGCGGCCAATACGGCATCAATTTCCGCTTCGTGCTCAACCCGGCCACTGTTGTTCGCCAGGCGCGGATCCGTCGCGAGATCGGCACGTCCGATGGCAAGCATCAGGCGTTTGAATATTGAATCGCCGTTGCCGCCGATAATAATAAATTTGGCGTCGCGTGAGCGGTAGGTATTGGTGGGCACAATGCCGGTGACCGTTGTGCCCGAAGGTTCCCGCACAACGCCGGCGCCTGAATATTCAGGTATCACGGCCTCGAGCAAGTTAAACATGGCCTCGAACAGCGCGACATCCACCACCTGGCCTTTTCCGTTAGCGCTTTTAGCGCGTTCGAGCAAGGCCATGGTGATGCCAAACGCCGCGTGCAGACCGGCGACGGTGTCGCCAATACTGAGATTGGGACGCACCGGCGCCTGGTCTTTAAAGCCGTTGGTGTAACGAAACCCGCTAAACCCCTCGCAAACTGAGGCGAAACCGGGTTTGCTGGCATTCGGCCCGCTCTGGCCGTAGCCGGAAATGCGCGTGTAAACAAGGCCTGGGTTGGTTGCATGCAAATCGTCCGGCCCCAGTTGCCAGCCTTCCATCACGCCGGGGCGAAAGTTTTCGATCAGCACGTCGGCCGAGTCCAGCAGCTGCCGCACTAACGCTCGGCCCTGTTCTTGTTTCAAGTCAATGCTGATGCATTTTTTGTTGCGCGCCAGGCTGCGCCACCAATATGATGTGCCGTCGTCATCGACAACGCGCCAACCACGGATGGGATCGCCGCCGTCGGGTGGTTCGACTTTGATCAACTCGGCGCCGAAATAAGCCAACAAAGCGCCGGCGAACGGGCCGGCCAGCAATTGGCCCAGTTCAATAACGCGAATGCCTTCCAGTGGTCTTGATGCTGCCATACGAGTTTTCGTCTGCTGTTTTTTCGATTCACCTTAATAATCCGTTGGAAAATTGCAAGCAAAAAGATTACGCTTCGACCGCTCGTCAACAGCGTTAGAGTGCACAGTCGCGATGGCATATAACGAAGGCTTTGCGCCGATAGCCAACAAAAATGCGGTGGTGCTCGTTCTTGGGTCCATGCCCTCAGTCGCATCGTTACAACAGCAACAATATTATGCGCATCCGCGCAACGCGTTCTGGCCCATCATGCAGTGTCTGTTTGATGCGCCGCCAGAACTCTCTTACCGCATGAAAAAGGCATTACTGAGGCAGCGACGCGTAGCGGTGTGGGACGTGTTAGCCGCTTGCTTTCGCCCTGGCAGCCTCGACTCAGCCATCGACGAGCAGTCGATTTTACCGAATGATTTTGTCCGGTTCTTTGTCAGTCACAAGCATCTCCGGCAGGTGTATTTCAACGGTGGCAAAGCCGAGCAGATGTACAAAAAACATGTGCTCCCACAGGCTCGTGAACGCAGGCCGAAATTGCAATATACTCGGCTGCCATCGACCAGCCCGGCCATGGCGGCGCTGACGTTGGAACAAAAAATTCAGCACTGGCGGGTCGTATTGGAGGCCCTCGAGGACTAAGCCAATGGCCGATGCACTCCAGGACGTCCGCCGCATGCTGAATAGCAGCCGAGTCGCCGGTGAGCATACAAATCACAGTCGAAGCGGGGGTTGAGCTGCAATGCAAGAGGACAAACGTGCAAAGTATTTGCTGGTGGCGGGTACGGCCTTCGGTATTGTTTTTGCGGCAACTGGCATGTTGGAACCACGGGCTAAACCGCCTGCCGAAGATATTGTTGCCGAGGTTAACGGCTGGACTATTCGGCGTGATGATTATGATAAATTCCTACAGTTGCTTGCGCGTGACAAACGTAATCCGTTGACCGAAGACGACAAACATCACGTGCTGAACCGCATGATTGAAGAGAAATTACTGATCCAGCGCGGTGTTGAAATCGGTTTGATCCAGTCTGATCCACAGGTGCGCAAAGCCATCACCAGTGCGATGATCAATTCGGTGGTGACTGAAACTGCATCGCGGCAGCCGCAGGAAAAAGCGTTGCGAAAGTTTCTTGCCGACAACAAGAGCTATTTCGTCAAGCCGGCACGGCTGCGAGTGCAGCAGCTGGTGTTTAAAAAACGCGAGGCGAAAGATGATGTACATGCGCGCGCCAAACAGGCTTTCGAAGCCCTGCAACAAGGCGGTAGCGTGGCAGAAGTGCAGCAGCAGTACGCTGACCAACAGCTTCTCAATATACCCAACGTGCTGCTGCCGCCACACAAGCTACGCGAATATATTGGAGCCACCTTGCTAAAAGTCGCCGCGCAAATGCAGCCGGGCAGCATCAGCCGTGCGCAGCGAACGCCGGACGGTTACAGCATATTGCTGGTGTTAGACAATGAGCCGAGCGGCGACGTTGATTTCGACAAAGTTCGCGAGCAGGTTGAGCATGAATACCAGCGCCGTGCCGGTGACAAAGCGTTGCGCGACTACCTGGATAGTTTGCGCAACGAGGCCGACGTAGTACTGGCGCCAGAGTTTCGTGCCGCCAGGCTACGCTCGTGACAGCCCAGTGGTGAGGGCACGCGTTTGTCTGTTCGGCCTGCTGTTGGTGACGCTTGCCGGCACGGTCAGCGCCGATCCGCAGAGCCAGTCGTTTTCCACCTGGAAGCTGGTGGATGATCATATCAGCATGCGCTTTACCGTCGCGTCGCGCGAGGTTACGCGGCTGGCTGCGATCGATGCGCAGTCCGACTTACCGCAATTGCTAGTCAACCATTTGCTTGCCAGCGTTGCGGTGACTGCCGACGACACGGTTTGCGCTTTGCTGAGGCGGCCGCAAGTAAAGACCTCTAAACCGGGTTACGTGGTTGCCGAAGCGCAGTTTCTCTGCCCGCCAAATGCCGCCACCTTTACGCTGCACAACCAGGCTTTTTTCGATTTAAGCGCCTCGCATGTGCATTTCGCCAAGTTCGCCTTGGACGGCGACCGGACTTTTGAGCAGTTGTTTACCTCCCGCCAGCGCAGCCGGGAAATCAATCTCAGCGCCGGGCAAGATGGGGGCGCACAGTTTGAAACAACGGCGTCTGACAGCAACGGGGCGACCGTGCTGGCTTATGCCGTCCTCGGTTTTGAGCACATCCTCGAAGGTCTGGACCATATTGCGTTTTTGCTGTGTCTGATCATTCTTAGTGGTCGGTTGAAGGATATTATTTTTATCGTCACCGGCTTTACCATCGGCCACAGCATCACCCTGAGTCTGGCGGTATTGGGTTATGCAAGGCCTGCTATCGGCGTGGTGGAAGCCGTGATCGGTTTTACCATTGCATTGGTTGCGGTGGAAAATATTGCCGCGCGCAGCCGGGTAAGTAAGCAAATTGCCATGCAGGTAGGGATACTACTCGGCTTATTGGCTTTGTTGGGGGCGTTAACGCGTTCTGGCCCGCCCTGGCTAAGCGTTGCTGGTCTTGCGCTGTTTAGCTTTTGTTACCTGCGATTGAGCGACAGCGAACACGCCGCCAGGAAGTTGCGACCGTTGATCACCGGTCTGTTCGGTCTTGTGCATGGTTTTGGTTTCGCCAACGTGCTGCTGGAGGTTGGCATTCCCGCCAGCCGGGTCGCGCCCGCCTTGTTTGGTTTTAACGTCGGTGTCGAACTTGGTCAAATTGCGATTGTGTTGGCATTGTGGCTATGCGGTGTGTGTTTTTTCGCGTTGTTTCGCAATTGGGACAAGCGCTTGGCTACCGATATCGCATCCGCGCTGTTGTGCGGCGTCGGTGTGTTCTGGTTTGTTCAACGCGCCTATTTTCTGTAAGCGCCGCTAAACCTGGCAATCGCATAAAAACTGACCTGGGGCATTACCGACATGCATATCGATGGAAACCCCAGCTTTATTTGCCAAAAACAGCTTGTGCCGCGCAAGCAGAATTGTTAGAAAGGGAGCGGTTGTGTCAGCGCAATCCGTTTTCATTTGCTTAAGGAGAATTCCATGTCTGTTGCACGCGTGACTGAAATAAAGTCATCTTCCACAAAAAGTTTTGACGATGCGATTAGAAAAGGGCTGGCTAAAGCCTCAAAAACCATTAAGGGCATAAAAGGCGCCTGGATCGCCGAGCAGGAAGTCGTTGTCACTCACGGCAAGGTGGGCGAGTACCGCGTACTCATGAAAGTTACCTTTATCGTAAAATGATGAAGCGGGGCAGGGTGCGCTGTGCACACCCTGCTTAACTCGGTGCCGAATACCTCAATCAAGCGTTAGCGGCAGCTCTGCGCTTGCTACGAAAAACTAAAGCGGCGATGGTAAGCAATATTGGGATAAGACCAATATTGATCAACTTCAGTTGCGTGCCGAGTTTTTCAATATCGCTGCCCAGTTGATGCTGAACTTCGCGTAACTGCTTGCGTATTTTCAATTTTTCCTGCTGAAAGTTTTCGATTTCGGCGAGCTGTTCGGTACTTAGGGTCAGCTTTTCATTGCCTTCCTTTTTCGCTTGCAGCGCGTTTAGTTTTTCCTCGGTCTGGCTCAGGCGTTTTTGCAGGCCTTCTTCCTGACGGCGGAAATTTGCTTCCGCCTCGCGTTTGAGTTCGTCAACTTTGTCGAAGCGGCGCATATACTCGCCGCGGCCACGGATGGAGATCAGGTCGGCGTTACCGATCAAGTTATCTACCGCATTGGTGAAAAAACTGCCGTTGTCGGCAAACGCCGAACCAATTTGCTGGCCAAAGAAATTTTGAACGCTGACCCATAAACGGTTCGACAAAACATCGGTGTCGGCAACAATAATAATATTCGCGTCTTCTTTGGATTTGACAAGATGTTTAATGCTTTCTTTTTTATCTTCGCCAGTGTCGCCTTTGCCGTCTTCTGCTTTTTTCGCGCTCTTTTTGGCGTCAGCATCCTTGCTTTTCTTGCTATCCTCTTCCTCACCGGCATCGCCATCATCCGGCTTCGGTGCGCCGTCCGGGAACGCCGACTCGATCGGCCCTTGCACCCGCGCCGCTAGCACATACTGTTTGCCGTCGGCTTTAAAACCCTCGAAGAGGGTGGCAGGGTCAATGAGAGAATTAAATTTTTCAGCGTCCAGCAGCATACTCTGTTCGCTGGAAACAAGCAGTGGCGTAAACTGTGTTGTTGCGTCTTTGCGCGCCTGCAAGGCGCCGGCAGAAGCAAAATGTAGCAGTTTTAAATCGTTGGTAATCATATCGTCGGCAGGAAATGAATCGCGCTGATACGCCAATATGCCGAGGTGGCGCACTGGTCTTTGGTTGGCTCCCGAATTCACTTGCATTGCGTGCATTGAATCGCCCACTACCTTGTCGGCGATCAACTCCACCCCCCAGCGTTTGAACAGTTCCGGCAGGTTCGAGCCGCGCTCAACCGGCTGTTGCATCATCGGGTTGGCGCCGCCGGCTTGCTCGGCATTGGGATCGACAAACACCAGCAGGTTGCCACCGCGCAGCGCAAACTGGTCGATGGCGTAGCGGGTTTTTGCTTGCAGGTCCTGCGGATGCACCAGAACCAGCACGTCGATATCTTTGGCGATGGCATCGACACCGTCTTGCAAGGTGGTCACGTCGAATAGCTGATTTAGCTGGTTGATTGCCATCCACGCCTGGGTCGGTTGGCGGGTCGCCATATCGAAACCACCGTTAACCTGCAGTCCCGCGAGTAAACCGGCTTTGGGGGTTTTATTACGCCCGGTAATATAGATCATCTTCGCTATATCGTATTCCAGGTAGCGCTCGCGACTGGGTTGAATAAATTCAATAACCTCTTTTGCGCCCTCTTCATTACTCGCCGCCAGGCCGAAATAGATTTCCGGGCCGCCCTGCGTTAGTGCGGCAGCCTGCAATCCCAATTCGGCGGCGGCGTCTTCTTGTGCCGAAAATGGTTCCGGGTCGATGAATTGTACCGTGACCTTGCCGCCGGATTTTAGCGCCAGCTCATCGAGTAACTCGCGTACTCGGCGCGCGAAGTCACGCAGTTGCGGCACGTCGTTCGTGAGACTGTCGGAGAAAAACAGTTTCAATGTGACCGGGTTTTGCACATCGGCCAGCATTTTCTTTGTACCGGCGGAAACCGTGTACAGCTTGTCGGCCGTCAAATCGACACGCGCGCCTTTGAAAAACGTATTGACGAGGGCCACCACCAGCAACGTAACGACGGCGAGAACGAGTAAGCCGGCTTTGTCAGAAAGTTTGCTTGTTTTCATGTCTGTGTGAAGTTTCTCCAACGTCGAATTGAGATAGTCGAGCGAAAAGACTTGCTGCGGCGCGCTATCAACTGGCTTTTTTAATATCGATCACAATGGCGGTTGCGACCAGCCAGGCGGTGATCATAACGAGGAAAAACAGCACATCGCGAATATCGAGCACGCCCTTGCTGATCGCCTGAAAATGGGTTAGAAAGCTCAGGCTGGCAATCGCATCCAGCACTACCGTTGGCGCCCAGTCCTGGAAAGCTTCCAGCACTAGTGAAAAGCCCGCCAGAATAAAAAGAAAACACACGACCACGCTTAGAATAAAGGCGATGACCTGATTGTTGGTAGCCGCCGACATGCACGAACCAATTGCCAGGAAGGCGCCGGCCATTAACCAACTGCCGAGATAAGCGGCGACAATAATGCCGTTGTCGGGGTTGCCGAGATAATTTACGGTAATCCATAGCGGAAAGGTAAGCGCCAAGGCGATGCCGATGAACAACCAGGCGGCGAGAAATTTCCCTATCACCGCTTGCGGCAGGCTAATCGGCAGCGTTAGTAGCAGTTCCAGCGTACCCGATTTGCGTTCTTCGGCCCACAGGCGCATGGCGATTGCCGGAATCAAAAACAAATACAACCACGGATGAAAGCCAAAGAACGGTAATAGGTCTGCCTGCTCGCGCTCGTAAAAGCCACCCATGTAAAAAGTAAACGCCGCCGACAGCATAAGAAAAATAACGATAAACACATACGCCAGCGGGGTGGCGAAATAACTGCCGAGTTCACGTTTGAAGATGGCGCCAACGGTACTCATTACGCGGCACCTCGCATTTCTGCTCCGGCGGCCAGTGAGCGGAATACGTCGTCCAGACGGCCGCGCTCAACGAACAGTTCATCAACCTGCCAGTTATTTTGCTGAATTAATTGCTGTACGGGCACGATAAGTTTTGCACCCGGTTGCGGAATTAGCGTCAGCCGTGCGCTGTTCTGCTCGTCAACTTCGATACGCTTAACCTGCTGTAGAGCTGACAGCTGCGGCTGCGCTGCGCTGACGTTGCTCAGTTGCAGTGTCACCGCGCCATGAAAATCGGATTGCGCTTCGAGCTCTTCCGGCGTCGCATCGGCGACCAGCTTGCCGTTGACGATCACGATGGCGCGCGTGCACACGGCGTTCACTTCTTCGAGAATATGAGTGGAGACGATGACAATTTTTTCGGCCGCCAGGTTTTTGATCAGTTCGCGAACCTGATGTTTCTGAATCGGGTCGAGACCGTCGGTGGGCTCGTCGAGTATCAGCACTTTGGGGTCGTGCAATAGCGCCTGCGCAATGCCGACGCGGCGTTTAAAACCCTTTGACAGTGTGTCGATCGGCCGATGTAGTACCTCTTGCAGGGTCAGCAGGTCGACGACCGTATCGATGCGACTGGCTGTGTTGTTGCCAAGGCCGCGAACGGCCGCGATAAATTGTAGAAATTGCAGTGCCGTCATATCGTCGTACGCCGGCGCGCCTTCCGGCAGATAGCCGATCAGCTTCTTTGCTGCGACCGGCTCACGCAAGACATCATGGTCAAATATCGTGGCCGTTCCGCTGCTGGGTTCGATAAAACCAGCTAGTATTTTCATGGTTGTGGATTTGCCCGCGCCGTTCGGGCCGAGAAACCCTAACACTTCGCCGGGTGCGACTGAAAACGACACGTCGTCCACCGCTTTCAAGCGTTCGAAATACTTGCTCAGGTTTTCAACCTTGATCATGTAATACTCCAAAATATCGTTGTACTCACGCTTTTTTGTTGAGATCGGGTTTTATGTTGGCGAGGGTCTTGGCCACAAAAGGGCGAAGTTATAAAAATTTTTTCAGTGAAAAGCAAGAGGGTTGTTTTGCAGCGGGAGAGTTTTTTGTCGTGCTGGGAGCTATGCTTTCTTAGGGGCAGCAAGGGCCGATCAATTCGGCCCTTGCTGCAATTGGGGGGATTACCCGCCGGTCATCAAAGAAACTTCTTCGCCAAACCGGCTAACCCACCGACCGAGTCCAGCAATGAGCCGCCGCTGCTGGATTTGTCGACCATTTGCGGTAACACATCTTTCAGGCTGTCGAGCAGTGAGCCTTCGTCACTGCCTAACTCCGCAGCTACTTCGCCAATTTTGTCTGCGCCCAACAGGTCTTTGACCTGGTCGGTCGAGATTTCCTCGTTTTCGCCATCGCCCAGCCAGGATGCCGCAATGTTGCTTAACCCGCCTTTCTGCAAGCCGCTGACGATGCTGCCTATATCTAGATTACCGTTGCCGCCGCCCAGCAACTTGCCAATGGCAGACTGGATGGCATCGCTGCCGCCGCCGGACGAACCCAATTTTTGTGCAAGCAGCCCGGCGCCCATTTTTAGAATATCCATTATATGCTCCTAATTTCGTCTACAACGTCTTCGCAAGGCAAAGCGCCATGCGCTGCGCGCCATATGATGCGCACATAGCGACATGGATGCAACTCATACAAGTGTTAAATTTGCCTATTGCCTGCGGACACGGAAAATGCACGGTAGCACGGGCCAGGCAGGCGCGTTATGATTGCGCTATCGATAAGCAATAAGTAACAGCGACTATGTCCAGAAATCGCCATATTCGGCATACCGGTGACGATGAATCCGAAATAGATCTGACGCCTATGTTAGATGTTGTATTCATCATGCTTATTTTCTTTATTGTGACGGCGTCGTTTGTCAAGGAATCGGGGCTTGAGGTCAATCGGCCGGAATCGCAAAAATCCGATCCGTCCGATATTCAGAATATTGTGGTGTCGGTATCCGCGACCGGCGAAATCTGGTTGGACAACCGGCGCATTGATGTGCGCGCGGTGCGCGCCAATATTGAACGCTTGCGCGCCGAAGAACCCGAGGCCGCAGTCATCGTCAAAGCCCATAACAAGGCCAAGACTGAAGTCTATGCGGCGGTGATCGATGCTGCAAAAGAAGCCGGCGCCAGCGGCGTGTCGTTGACGACGACTGATCAGACGTAACGTAGCCGGCAACAACAGCCAGCCACTCCGGAGAACAAAGCCAGCGTAATGCTGGCTTTTTCGTGCCAGTCATGTCGCTAAAGATCGCGATCCGGATGTTCAACCAACGTTTGCGGCCGTAAACTGACGACTACTTAATAAAAGCGAGGCTAAGCGCGGGCACGTAAGTGATAATAATAACGGCGAACAACAACACGGCCATAAACGGCAGCGCTGCTTTGTACAGCAGCATGACTGGTTTTTCGAAGCGGTAGCTGGCGATAAACAAATTCATGCCAACCGGTGGAGTGAAATAACCGATCTGCATATTGGCGAGAAAGATAATGCCGAGGTGCACCGGGTCTACTCCGTAGGCAACGGCAATCGGCAGTATTAACGGTACCATAATAATAATGGCCGAAAAGATATCGAGAATGGCGCCCAGTATCAGCAACAGGATGTTGAGCAATATCAAAAATGTGAGCTTATTATCGATATGCGCCTGGATAAACTCAAAAGCGCGGTTTGGGATTTCGGCATCGATCAACAGATTAGTAAAGGCCAGTGACACACCCAATATCAGAAGAATACCGCCGACCACGGTCATCGCTTTTTGTACTACGCCGGGCAATTGGCGCACGGAGATTTCGCGGTAAATAAACACCTCCACGATCAGTACGTACAATACCGTGACCGTGGCCGTTTCGGAAATGGCGAAGAAGCCACCGTAAATACCGCCCAACACCAGCAGCGGCAACGGTGCTTCCCAACGTGCTTCCCATAGCGCATCGCGTAGCTCGCGCGCGGAAAATTGTTGAATTGGAATGGGCTGCTTGCGGTTAACCCACAAGCTCCAGGCGCAGAGCAGCACAATCATTAACAATGCCGGCATTAGACCGGCGATAAAAAGCTGCTGAATGGTAAACGGCTCGCCGACATCAAGCTGTTGCGCGACGATGCCGTACAGAATCAACGGTAAAGAGGGCGCCAGCAATAAGCCCAGACTGCCGGAGCTGGTGACCAGGCCGAGGCTAAATTTTTCGCCATAGCCCACTTGTTTGAGTGCTGGGTAAAGCAGCGCGCCGAGCGCAACAATAGTCACACCCGACGCGCCGGTGAATGCGGTAAACAGCGCACAACTAATAAGTGCAATAATCGCCAGGCCGCTGGGCAGCCAGCCAATCAGGGCCTGGGTGACGCGCACCAAGCGCTCGGAGCTGTTGCTTTCGGCCAGCAAATAGCCGGCCAACGTGAAAAAGGGCAGGGCGATCAGCATCGGTGTGTCGGTGATACGGTACAGCTCGATGGTGATGACCGACAGGTCGACGCCGGACAAATAAAAGCCCAGCATCGCCGCGGCCAGAATAATGACGAATATGGGCGTGCCGACAGCGGCAAGCGCAATAAGAACGATGCTTAGCGTGATGGCCATGGCTTAACCGACAGGAGACTTTGCACGAAAAACAGCAGGTAGCGCACAGCGGTTGCGCCCAGCGCGAAGGGAATAATGGCCGCGCACACCCAGGTTGGAATGTGCGGTATTACCTGTTGCGGATATTGCCGTTCTTCCACGATAAATGCGACGCCGTAATACGCGGCCAGCGCGCAAACAAGGCTGGTTGTTAGATAAATCAGCGAACCAATCACGCGTTGTGTGGTCGGGCTAACATAGTGGGAGACAACGTCGATAGCGATGTGATTTCGCTGGCGGCTGGCGACCAGCGCACCCGCCAGCGCGATCCACAATACCAGGATGCTGAGTGCCTGGTCGGCCCACACCAACGGGGTGCCGCCACTATTGCGTAGCACAATTTGCGCCATCGCCAGGTCCAGCGCCAGGACTACCAGGCTGACTAAAAAACCGTTCTCTATTCGGTGCAGCCAGCGCAGCGCACCGAGGATTGCGTTTTTCATTGGCTCATTACTGGCTGCGGAATTCTTCCAGGTACTGGTTGAGCTGGTCGGCGGCCTGCTGGGTTACGATACCTTGTTTAATCAATTTCTGTTCCGCCTGGGCCGCACGGCTATACCATTCTTGCAGCTCGCCGGCATTCAGCGATTCAACCTGAATCCCCTGTTTTGTCAGCGCGGCGAAGGCTTGCAAATTGTCCTGCCTGTTTCTGCTGTCAATTTCCTTGAACGCCTCACCCATGATGCGGCGCAGTGCGCCTTGATCGTCAGGGCTCAGCTTGGCGAACACTTTTTTATCGATCGCCAGCACCGCGAAAAAATACATCAATGGCACATCGGTGATGTATTTGATTTGGGTATGCCACTGCAAGGCGATGGCGCCGATAGGTGAAGTACCTACCGTGTTGATCATGCCGGTTTGCAGCGACACCAGCACGTTGGCTATGTCCAGCGGGAAAGGTTTGATATCAAACGCCCGCACGGCGTTCAACGCGCCGACATCGTTACTGGGTATCCACACCTTTTTCTTCTGTAATTGCGCAATGCTGGTAACCGGTGTGTCGGTCATCATGTACGCTAGGCCACCCTCGCCTAGCCCGAAGGTCACGAAGCCGCCTTGCTCCAGACCTTTGACGATCGTGCTGTCCATGCGGCTGCGTACATAATCGACTTCGTCAAGCGATTTGAATTTCAGCGGCAGGCTGTAGAGTTCAACATCAGGATAAAACTTTCGCAGGCTGCCACCTGGCACCGCCGCGCCGTGTAATTGCTTAATTCGTATTTTTCGCAGCACGGCGGCGTCGTTGCCCATCACGCCGCCGGGATAAAATTTTAGTTTAACGCGCCCCTCGGTCGCCTGTTCGACATCGCTGGCGGCCGTACGCATGATTTTCATCCAGCTGGAACCTTCCGGCGACAGCGTGGCAATTTTCAATACCTTAGCTTGTGTGTGAGCGGCCGCAAAAAAACAACACAGCAATAACAACTTGAGTTTCATAAGATCTCGCTTGTTCGGGTTTAGGAGGCGCCCTTTAGAAATAGTCTGCTTCGTCAGCGAGTAACTTCTTGGCCTCGCGTTGGGCAACCACATTTATCAGCGTGTTGCCCGGCGCGTCGACCGGACTGTTAACCACATCGGTCAGTAGTTTATGGTGTAGTTTCTGGTCAAATACCAGGCGCGCATATTGTTGCGCATAAATCACTTTGGCGATCAGATTTGTGCCATTCGACAATTCGATTGCGCGTTCGAAATGTCGTTTGCCGATTTCCGGCTTGCCACCCATGGCTGGTGGCAGCAAGGTCGCAATGCCACCCAGATAAAGATGCGCGGCACCTTGTTCAAAGCTCTCGTCGAGCTGGACGACGCGCTCAAGCATGAGCTTGGCTTTGGGTAATTGGGCAATGGCTTCCCAGTCATCGCTATGTGCCTGCAACCAACCCACACAGGCCACGCCGAGGTTGTAGAGTGGCTCAATATCTTTTTTGCGGGTTTGTTCTACCGCCGCAGTGAATTCGTTGAAGTTTTGCTCGCGCGGGTGGCACAGGTTCTTGTCGGCCAGGCAGGCCGCGCGCTCGGCGTAGTCCATCGCCTTGTCGGCCATGATTTTCAAGCGCTGCTCGTCAACCACAAACGCACTGGCGTAGGCGCCATTGAGCTTGGCGCCAGCAGTCAGCAGCCCCTGGCTCTTCGGGCTGCCTTCAATCAGCCCGTCGATAAACAGCAGGTACGACGGCGCACCTGCTTCCACCGTTGCAATATCAGGGCTGTTAAGAATGGCGCTGGCTAAGTTTTGCGTGACCCGCGCCGACTGGTTGGCCACAATCGTGGAGCAGGCGTTCAACAAAATAGCAGCGATAAGCAGCCATAACCTGGGTTTGAGTTTTGTTATCATCGGCGATCGATTCAACGGGTTGCTTGTTAGTTTAAGACTGGTTTATGCTGGTTTAGTGCCGTGCGGATGTTAAAGTGCATGCAAGTGCTGCTTAAGCGTCGTGCGTAAATATACAGTGTGCCGGGAGCTAAAACCATGGTGGGGGAATCTATTCAGCAAGACGTCAGTCAGTTGCGCGCCGAGATCGAAGCGCTCAACAGCCTCTCTGCCGAGGAGCGCATCAAACTTAATGAGCTGGTCGCCGACATTGAAGCGCATGCGGCGAGCAGCGAACACCACAGCGCACTGAATGAACAACTGGAAGTCGCGTTGGCGCGTTTTGAAACATCGCATCCGGCGCTTAGCGGCGTGTTGCGCAGTATTATGAATACACTGAGTAATATTGGGGTTTAACAGCCTACCCGACGACGAACAATGATTGCCCGGGTTTGTACTCCAGTCCGGCGCAGCTTGCGCATAGTCCTCGTATTCCTCCTGTTCGTCAAACGGTTTTTGCAGCAACTGCGGCAAGCGTCGTATTTCCGTATAATCCTGTTCTTGCGTGGCGGCCAAAGGAGTGGTCTGACGGTGGTTCGATCAGTTTGTGCAAGGGCGGCTTCTCGGCATGGAACAACAAGACATGCCACATGTAGGCGCAGGACTCTTGCCGATTCATTGGCAACAAGACAGCAGCGTATCATACGTGCAAAACTCAACGATTAGCGTAGAGAATACCGATATCACCGCGCTGGCGGTGGACGCTATTGTCAACGCAGCCAATCATTCGCTGCTGGGTGGTGGTGGAGTCGATGGGGCCATTCATCGTGCGGCCGGCCCCGAACTATTGGTGGAGTGCAAGACGCATCATGGTTGTGCCACCGGGCAGGCCAAGACCACCAAGGGTTATGAATTGCCGTGCCGGTACGTTATTCATACAGTCGGTCCAGTTTGGCAAGGCGGTAGTGCGGGCGAACCCGAATTACTTGCCAGCTGCTACCGCGCAATTTTTGCGCAAGCCGAGCGGCACGCTGTGCACAGTATTGCCCTGCCGGCCATTAGCTGTGGCGTCTATGGTTATCCGGTCGAGCAGGCGACCCGCATTGCCGTGGCCGAAACTCAGGAGTTTGTTCGCAGCTGCCGCAGCGCTCGGCGTATAATATTCGCCTGTTTTGCTACTGATGTTTTTGCTTGTTATAACGCTATGTTGAATTCTTGTGTGCACTAGCGTCCGGGATTTCACCCAAGTTGACTTGCTTTATTGCGCAAAATATCTATTCTAACACTTTGAGTAAGCTA
>CAZJDL010000065.1:0-23243 GCA_964544755.1 uncultured Pseudomonadales bacterium
AGAAGTCATCAAATTAGTCAGTGCAAGACGTCGCTTGCAGGCCCTGTATGTCAACCTGCACCTGGACAGTCATTGTCTGAGTTAACATAGATTCAGGGCGCATCGCAGGAGTAGGAATAATGCCAAAGCCATTGTCCAAAGGATTTTTGCGGTCTTGTTGAGGGCGTCTCTGACTTTGTACTCGGTTTAGCCCGCTGCGGGGCTTAAGTGAGCGCCGTTGGCCTGGTCGATATGGACGGATGTGCGAACATCAATACCCCGCTTTGCCCCCGCTACTCTCGTCGCCATAAGGCAGCCAGATGTTTTTAACCTGGCAGGCTTCGCGCAGGAAGCGCCGGCCTTCGCCATCGGTGGCGGAGAGCCAGTCGCGGGCTTTGCCGTAGTTCACCCAGCTGCGCTTCACGTTACATTCGGCGGCGCCTTCCACTGCTGTGCTGCCGGCGGCGGAACCGTGATACCAGATGCAGTCAACCTGATGATGGTCGGCGAGCACCTTGGTCAGCGCTTCACGGTCGCCCGTGACCAGATTCACGACGCCGGCCGGCACGTCCGAGGTTTCGAGAATCTGATAGAAATCGGTTGCCAGCAGGGGATAACGCTCGGAAGGTACGACGACGGTACGATTACCCATCGCCACTGCTGGTGCGAACAGCGAGACGAACGACAGTAGCGGCATTATATCGGGGCAGATAACACCCATCACCCCCATCGGTTCATGCACCGCCAATGCCACGGTGCGCAACGGCGGTGTATGTACCAGACCGTCGAATTTATCGGCCCAGGCAGCGTAGCTGAATAAACGGCTGATCGTTGTGTCCACTTCACGTTTTGCCGCGCGGCGGGTAACACCGGTGACAGTGACCAGGCGTTGCCGGAATTCGGCTTCGCGGTAGCCCAAATTCTCGGCGACATAATAAAGAACTTGTGCCCGGTTGTGAGGGGTTGCCCTCGACCAGCTCTCTGCCTTGCTGGCAGCCTCGACGGCATTGCGGATATCCTTGCGGTTACCGTCGGCTACCCGCCCGGCGTAGGTTCCATCATGGGTCACGACGATACGCGAGTTGCCACTGTCTGCTCGAACCTGCTTGCCGCCAATATAATGTTTGGCGGTTCTATCGATTATTGCCGCGTCTTTCGGCAAGTGCGGTTCTCCGGCGGGCGCGCTGATGATGTTTTCCGTGCCGCCAGGTTTACCTTCAATCTGTTGCAAATATTCGTACATGCCCTCCTTGCCGCCTTCACGGCCGAAGCCGGACTCGCGGTAACCGCCGAAGCCACAGGCGGCGTCAAACTGATTACTGCTATTGACCCATACGACCCCGGCTTTTATTCCGGCAGCGACTTCGAGCGCGCGATTTATGTTTTCCGACCATACGCTGGCGGCCAAGCCGTAGCGCACGTTGTTGGCGAGCGCGATTGCTTCGGTCGAGGTGCGGAATGTCATCGCCGCAAGCACAGGGCCGAAAATTTCCTCCTGCGCCGCGGTGTTACTGGTCGTGACGTCCGTTAACAGAGTCGGCGGGTAAAAACAGCCCTCGGTTGGACACTCGACCGGAGGTTGCCAAAGGCTGGCGCCCTCATCGACACTCTTGACGACCAGCGATTCAATGCGCTCGCGTTGTACCGGGTCGACGATGGCGCCCATATCGATAGTCTTGTCCAGCGGGTCGCCGATGCGGAATGTTTCCAGCCGCCGTTTGATTTTTTCGATAAAACGGTCAGCGATACCCTCTTGCACCAACAACCGGGAGCCGGCGCAGCAAACCTGGCCCTGGTTAAGCCAAATCGCGTCTACCAGCCCCTCGACGGCGCTGTCCAGATCCGCGTCTTCGAAAACCACGAACGGCGATTTGCCGCCCAGTTCCAGTGTGAGTTTCTTGCCCGAGCCAGCGGTTTCGCGGCGAATTCGCTTACCCACGGCGGTCGACCCAGTGAAGGCGATTTTGGCGATGCCAGGGTGGTTAACAATATGCGTGCCGGTCTCGCCCGCGCCGGTGATAATATTCACGACACCCGCCGGCAGGCCGACTTCGCGACAAAGCTCGGCGAAATAGAGCGCGCTCAAGCTGGTGTATTCTGCCGGTTTGAGCACGACGCAGTTACCGGCGGCAATCGCGGGAGCGATTTTCCAGGCCAGCATCAGAATGGGGAAGTTCCACGGAATGATCTGGCCGACGACCCCGAGCGGTGCCTGCTCAGGCAGTTCCTGCGCTAGCAGTTGCGCCCAGCCGGCATGATAATAGAAATGCCTGGCGACCAGCGGCACATCAATGTCGCGTGTTTCACGAATCGGCTTGCCGTTGTCGAGGGTTTCCAATACCGCCAGGAAGCGGCTGTTCTTCTGCACGGCTCTGGCCAGCGCGTACAGATACTTGGCGCGCTGATGCCCGGCAAGGCCCGACCATTTTGGGAAAGCCTGCGCGGCGGCGCTTACGGCGGCATCAACATCGTCTTTGCCTGCGACGGCTATGCGACCCAACTCCTGTCCGGTTGCCGGGTTGCGGCTGATGATGGTGGCAGCGGATGTTTTAGGCTGTTGCCACTGGCCGGCTATAAACAGCTCGAACCCGCTCTGATGCTGTTGCAGCCAGTCCTCTACGTAGTCGGACTGTTCCGGTGCCGGGCCGTAATTCATGGTTTGAAAAATCTCTGCGACTTCGTTCATGGCGCTCTCGCACTGTCGTTTATGGCGTTCTCACGCCAGTGGATGATGATAGCCGGCGGCGTAGTGGCCGGTAACGAAATGCTCGAGTTGGCGCTCGATATCGCCGAGCAGGCTGGAGGCGCCGAAGCGAAAAAATTCTGGCTTGAGCCATTCATTACCCAATTCCTCTTTGATCAGGATGAGATAATTCAACGCCAGCTTGGCGCTGCTGATTCCACCTGCCGGTTTAAAGCCAACGCGTTGGCCGCTGCGCTCAAGGTACTCGCGCACCATTCGAACCATGATCAAGCTGACCGGCAAGGTGGCGTTTTGCTTCTCCATACCGGTAGAAGTTTTAATGAAATCTGCGCCCGCCATCATGCACACCATTGAGGCCTTGCCGATCTGACTGATTGAGCCCAGCTCGCCGGTAGCAATAATGGTTTTCAGCCGCGCATCGCCGCAAGCTTCGCGGAATGCTTTGACTTCGTCGTACAGCGCCTGCCAATGGCCGGTTAACACGTGCCGGCGGCTGATCACGATATCGATCTCCGCCGCGCCGGCTTGCACGGAGGCCTCGATTTCCCGCAGTCGTGTATCAAAAGATGACAACCCCGCCGGGAAACCGGTGGACACGGCGGCTACCGGAACGCCCGAGCCTTGCAGTGCGGCAACCGCCGTTTCGACCATCGCATGGTAGACACAGACGGCACCGGTAGTGACCCCCATGTCGGCCACACCGAGTGCTTGCAGAATATCGCGCCGCACCGGTTGGCGTGCTTTGGCGCACAGCCTGCGTATACGGCCGGGAGTGTCGTCGCCGGCCAGTGAGGTGAGGTCAATGCAGGAGATGGCCTTCAGCAACCATGCAGCTTGCCATTGTTTCTTGACGGTTCTGCGACCGCCGAGCGTTGCCACCCGGCGCTCGACCGCGGTCAGGTTAACGCGCACGGCTTCGACCCAATCGACGTTGAAGTCGGTACCGGTATTGCGTGCAATATTGTCAACGAGGGTAAGGCCCGGTGTTGTATCGTCGGTCAGCCGGGCAGACCGGCTTTTCGTGTCGAGTGTTACGGGTTCGTCTGCCACGTTAACCTTCCGAACGGCGTCAGCCGTATTGTCCGTGTTTTGCCGGCCAGTTTAACATTGATGCGAGTCGATTGCTGGTTCGCGACTATGCGTCGCAGGGCAAATGCTGCGGCTGTATGAGCATGGAATTAGCGGGTTAAATCGGTTATAACTGACGCGCATATTCTTTCGAAGCGGTAGCAGTGCTAGGGAAGTGGCCTACCCGCGCAAAATAAAGAGGAGTGACTGCTGATGCGGTTAGACAAAATCGTCTTGTTGGCGCTACTGTGCGCCTTGCCTTTGGTCGTTGTCGCTAAATCGAATACGAATAGCACCAGCAGGTATTTTGACAGCATTCGAGACAATCCCGTTCTACTGCGCAGTTTTTTGTTTCGTTTCCCCAAAGGCGGCGACTTGCATAACCATTTGGACGGTGCAATCTATGCTGAAAATTATATCAGCTGGGCTGCGGAAGATGGCAAATGTGTTGATCTTCCTACTCACACAATTACCATGCCGCCATGCGATGCTGACGACAATCGCCCGCCAGTGAAAGATATTCAATTTGACGGCGGCAAAGTGAATCGCCTCATCGACGCCTTTTCGATGCGCAACTATGAGCGCCGTTCGTTGTCCGGGCATGATCAGTTTTTTTCGACGTTTACACGCTATCTGGCCGCCAGTTTCGGACGCGAAGGCAGTATGATTGCCGAAGTCAGCGCGCGGGCTGCAGCGCAGAACATCCTCTACCTCGAGCTGATGCAGTCTTTCGGTATGCATGCCGCGCGTGAGCTGGCGCGCGAAAGTCAGGACTTCAATACGCGCCAGCCATTGGAAGCATTAGTTAACAATAGCGATCTTGATAAGATCGCAAAAGACACGATTGTTGCGACCGACCAGGCCGAACGCCAGTGGCGCGAAGAGCTGGGTTGCGATCGCGACGCCGCCGCGGCAGGTTGCGGCGTTACCGTGCGCTATTTGGCGCAAGTCATCCGCACCTTCCCGCGACACCAGGTGCTTGCGCAAACCTTGTTAGCCTATCAGCTCATCGACCGGGATCCGCGATACGTTGGCTTGAATTTCGTCGCGCCCGAGGATCATCCCATCACGCTTAAGGATCATAAATGGCAGATGGAAATCATTCAGAAAATTGGCGCGTATTTTCCGGCTGCAAAAAACGGTATTACCCTTCACGCCGGCGAGTTGGCGATGGGGCTGGTGCCTCCCGAAGCCATGCGCAGCCACATTTGGGAGGCGGTCACTATCGCCGGCGCCAGCCGCATCGGCCATGGGGTTGATATTGTGCATGAACGAGATGCCGAGCAACTTTTTCAACTGCTGGCCGAACGCGATATAGCCATAGAGATAAATCTCACCAGCAACGCCGTTATTCTGGGCGTTGAAGGTGACGACCATCCTTTTGACAGCTATCGCGCCCACGGTGTGCCATTGGTGCTTGCCACCGATGACGAAGGCGTGTCGCGTATCGACCTCACTCACGAATACCAGCGCGCGGTGCAGACATACGATTTATCCTATGCCGATCTAAAGGAGTTTTCCCGCAATGCGCTGGCATACAGTTATTTGCCCGGCGAAAACCTCTTTAGCGATAGCAACAAGCTGAAACAGACAAATGCGTGCCGGAAGGAGCAACCGGCGCAGCAGCCTGCCGATGATTGTCAGGCGTTTTTGCAAAGCAACGAAAAAGCCCGCTTGCAATGGCAGTTGGAAAAACAGTTTCAAGCGTTTGAGGTGGATTACAAGTGAATGGCGCTGAAATAGACGCCCAGACCGGACTGAACAGAGTGAACATTTTCGGCACATGCCGTGAATACGTTCCTGTAAGCGCTATCCTCGGCATTCCTGCCGCATTTGTGCAGATAGCGGTACGCCGAAAACCAGGTATTAGGGTGGGTAACGGCTACAATTGGCGGATTTCGCTGACGGTGAGTACCTTATCGATGTGCTCACCGTTCCAGGCGTAACGCAAGCGCTTGCCCTGTAGCGGCAATGATAGTGCACGCGGTCGAAACGCCGCGACACACTCGCCCGCCGTGTGTCGCGTGCTGCGGTACAGAAGGCCCCAGGCTCCCGCGTCGCGACGGTCGGACCCGAATCGCTGACACTTGCCCCAGGAGCGTAGATCAGGATCTTGTAATGCGGTGTAATGGTTGCCGCGAACGTCTTCCAGCGGCTGGTCAATAGTGCCGACGTAGCAGCGCATGTCCAGCTCGATGGCGGCCTCAGCGGTGTCCCGTAGCCGTCTTTCTGTGTGGAATACGGTTTCGGCCACTGCGGTATCTTCGTCCCTGCCAGCGTAGTACACGCCGTAGCTGCCGTCACTGAAGCGGCTGCTACGTCCAATATGGGTAAACGCCGCCATCACGACGGATGCGCCGGGCCCGGTCACCCACTCGTGTTTCGCGAGTAAATACAAGTTTCCGGCTTGCGCCTGTATTCGGTCGTTAGTCATCGACTCGATTGCGTAAAGAACCTCTAGCTCCTCCGCTGCAACAAGGGTTTCGAATAACGTAATAGGTGGGAAACGGGAGGGAATAATACGGTACTGCGAGGCGCCTTGCAGATGCCGCGACCGCGGCGCTTTAACCACGCCATGCGTCCAGGTAGCGGCGCACTCGGTACAGGTGGTCGATACGGCCTTTGAGCATCACGGCGAGCGCCGTCTCACCACCGAAAGCCTTGTTCGGCCGTTTAACCCAGGCGTTCGCCCGCTCCGCCACGGGTAACAGGATGTGGGTCGCTTTGTAGATGCCCAATAGCACGCTGATGCGTTCCAAGGTGTCGTGAGGCAGGCCCGATACGTTTCCATTGCGCCAGCGGTAATACGTGCGCGTGCTGGGTTTGCCGAGCAGCGTGATCTGCTGGTCGCGGTTGAGGCCCCATTCACGGGTGAGATTGAAAAAGGCCTTCAGCGCTACCGTATCCTTTAACGCGGGGTCGAAGGCTGCCAGCGGCCGGGCGAGTTCGGCCGAATCAAGGTTTTGCGCGGTGCTTGCCATATGCCACATAATAATATCATATGTGCCATATGGCAAGTCGGATTGTGGGTGCTAATAGGTGCCAGAGCAGCAAAGTGATACGCGCATGCCTTGCCAATCGTTCTCACTTCTAGCGCTTTCAGTGGCTAATCGTTCCCCGGTTTTACCGTTCAGAACGATTTAATAATTATAGCGCGCTTCCACTCCCCAGAAACCTGGCTCATTGACGAAGGCGGTCAGATTCAGAAAATCAAGCGCGCCGTCAACAACCACTTCGTCGGTAATGTTACGGCCAACGATAGCGAGGTCCAGGGTTTCCCCTTCATTTTTGTAACCCGCTCTCACGCCGCCAATCCAGCGTTCCTCGGCCACGAATTCAACGGCTTCGTAGAGAAAAATATTGGATTCACTGCGGTAGTTCCAGTCAGTATTAAAATAGATTTTACCGGTTGGCAGCGGTACGCTGTACGATAAAGATACGTTGTACAGCCACTCCGGCGAACGTGGCAGTGGATTGCCGTCAATCGATACGCTTGTCACGGGGCCAAAGGGTCCGTCAAAAGTACCAACGACGGGATCCTTTCCGGTGCAGCTTGGGTTTGAGCCACATTGTTCGGCCCGCAGCTCGTTGTCGTCTATTTCTGTCTTGTTGTAGCTCAAGTTTGCCATTAGGCGTAAATTCTCGGTCACTAAAAATTCAAAGTCGGTCTCGAAACCGCTGCCCAAAGTCGTGTCCGCGTTTAACAATGTGTTGAGGTTCGCCGCGCCGCCAGTTGCCGTTAACTGCTGGTCTTCGATTTCATAGGTATAAATGGCGGCATTCCAGCGAACCCGGTTATCCAGTAAATCGCTTTTAAAGCCCAGTTCAAAAGATGTCAGCGTTTCAGTGTCAGCTTTACTGGTGAAGCCAAACCGACCGATAGTCACCGGGCCGCGGGAGGCGGTTCCGACCCGGCCGAAAACGCTCCAGTTATCGGCGACGTCGTAAGTAAACGCCAGATCCCAGTTGACATAGTCGTCATCTGTGTCAATGGTCGCGGCAGGGACGGTGGCTCCTTGGCCAGGGATGACTTCGAGGTCTTTGTCATCCTGTGTGTAGCGCAAGCCGGCAGTCACGGAAAGAACGTCGGTAAACGCATATTCGACCTGGCCAAAAATGGCGACGGATGTGGTTTGCTGGTTCACAACGACCTCATCAATGAGTAGCGTTGTGGCCGAGTCAAAATTATCGCTGACGACGTCAATCTCTTCGTCGAAATAGAATAAGCCCACTTGATAAAACAGCTGATCGACTTCGCCTGCCAGTCGAAACTCCTGGTTGAACTGGTAGTGATCGTCTAGCCCGTCGCCCGACTCGACATTAAAGAACGCTTGCCTGCCTAGTGTGCCGATGACTTCCGGCCCCCCTATCAGGCCGCCGTCAATGTCACCACGGCTGAAGTTCTCAACGGTGTCGTACGCCGTGATTGAGGTAAGCGTGAGTCCGTCGGCTAGTTCCCACTGCAGGTTTGCACTGCCTCCAACGTGGTCAAGGAAAAATTCGCCGCTGCCATCGTGGCTTACGGTCTCTTCATCAAAGCCGGACCGGGTGCCTTCCTTGCCCTGTTCCAGCGCGTTGGCATAAAAAATTTGTGGTTGGTCGCCGTCCTGGTTGAAACCATGTAATTTGACTAACGCCTGGAAGGAATCTGTGGGGTCAAACAAAAATTGCAGACGATAGGCGATTTCGTCAAAGCCGCCAAAGTCGTCACCGCTGCCATTCACCGTGTTGTCAATCCACGCACCACGATCCACGTATTTAAGCGACAACCTGGCGGCAACGGTTTCGGCAAGTTGGCCACCGACAGCCCCTTCAAAAAACCAGGTCTCGCGGCTGCCATAACCCGCCGTGGCGTAGCCCGTCGTATCATAAGAGGGTTTGACGGTATCAATTTTGACGATACCGGCGGGCGTATTGCGCCCAAACAAGGTTCCCTGCGGACCTTTTAGCACTTCAATTCGATCAACATCGAATAGCGGCAAACTTTTTAGCACTGAATTTTCCAGTGCAACTTCATCCAATACCAGCGATACAGGCTGGTTGGCGTTGACGTCAAAGTCGGTATTACCCAGGCCCCGGATATAAAAACGCGGTGACTGACGACCATTAGAAGACTCAACCTGCAGACTGGGAACGCGGCCAGTCAGCGCCCGGATATTTTCTCCGGAACCCACGTAATCGCGGATGGAATCGCCCGACATAACAGACACGGAAGCCGGCACGTCCTGCAGGCTTTGTTCACGTTTTTGCGCGGTAACCACTATCTCTTCGAGCATAAGCTGTTCCTGCGCGTTGGCGGTAAGCGCAATGCTTGCGGCCAGAGCAGTAAAGCTATACGCGCATGCTGCGCCAATCGTTCTCATTGTTAGTGACTTCATTTGCTAATCGTTCCCCCAGGTTTATGGTTTTGTTTGCAACGAAGCCAGGCGCGCGTGAATAGTAGGTCGTGGTGCGGTTTGGCGGTAATAGCGTGTGCCGGAAGTCGCTAACGCTACTCTGCCCACACCTGATCCCCGCTGTACCTTATCTTAATCGCAGTATCGAATATGTTCGCAGCGATTTGACACGTTTGCAACAGCGCTGTCAAGAAGAGCAACGGCTGGCGCTCATTGTTGACGCGCGTATAATCGGAGGCTCTTCGAGGAGGAGGAAGCGGGGAGCTAATCAGTCATTACAAGGTAATCAGTCATTTAAGGGGGGTAGCATGCCAGCAAAACATATTAACGCCGCCGCCGGCGCGTTTGCCGATCGGGTATTATTACCGGGCGATCCTCTGCGGGCACAATATATTGCGCAAAATTACCTGCACAATGCCGAACTGGTCACCGATGTACGTAATATGCTGGGCTACACTGGCGAATATCAGGGTGGCAGATTGTCAGTGATGGGCAGCGGCATGGGCATACCTTCCGCATCTATTTACTGCACGGAGTTGATTGCGGAATACGGGGTAAAGGAAATCGTGCGCATCGGTAGCTGCGGTGCGGTGAGCGCCAGTATCAAGATGCGGGATGTGGTGATTGGTGTTGGCGCCTCGACCGACTCAAACGTCAACCGCATCCGCTTTAAGGGTTACGATTTTGCCGCAACCGCCGATTATGGCTTGTTGGAAAAAGCGGTTGCCGCCGCCAGAGCGTTAAACATTAACACCCACGTAGGGAATGTTTTTTCGGCCGACCTGTTTTATACGCCGGATGCAGAAATGTTTGATGTGCTGGAAAAGTACAATATTTTGGGTGTCGAAATGGAAGCCGCCGGCATCTACGGCGTAGCGGCTGAATACGGCGCAAAAGCGCTCGCGATGTGCACCGTTAGTGACCATATTCGTACCGGGGAAGCGCTTAGCAGCGAAGAGCGTCAACTCTCCTTCGACGAAATGATTCGGCTGGCGTTGCAAATGACGTAAAGTTGAATGGCATCCCCCGCGTGGGGCGGCCGCAAAAACTCTCCCTCTATTGTCCGGCCTTCCACAGCGCCGACTGGCCTTGTTTTAACGCTGCTCACCCAACTGGCCCGAAGCCAGTTTTGCATTCCTGCTCCACGTTTGCATAATAGGCGGCTTTGCCAGTTGGCAACCTGCAACGAAAGCGAGTCAATCTATGAAAACATACGATATCTACGGTCTGGGCGCGGCGCTGGTCGACACCGAAATTGAAGTAAGCGACGATTTCTTAATATCGGCAAGCGTTGAAAAAGGCCTGATGATTCTGGTCGATGAACAACGCCAGCATCAGTTGATGGAGCATCTCAGCGAACATATCGTCGCCTCGCGCCGCGCCAGCGGTGGCTCGGCGGCTAACAGCATCATCGCCAACAGTTATTTCGGCGGTAAGTCGTTTTATTCCTGCAAGGTGGCGGCCGATGAAAACGGCGAGTTCTACCTGAACGATTTGCAGCGTGCCGGTGTTGACTACAACGACAATGCGAACCATCAGCCGGGTATCACCGGCAAGTGCCTGGTGATGATCACGCCAGATGCAGAGCGCAGCATGAATACTTTTTTGGGGGTCAGCGAGGAGCTGTCAGTCAGCGAGCTGGATGAGACCGCGTTGTGCAATTCGGAATATCTTTATGTGGAGGGCTACCGGGTGACATCGCCCAGCAGCCGGGCCGCCGCGGTCAGGGCGCGCGAGATTGCGCAACAAAATGGGGTCAAAATGGCGCTCAGCTTTTCCGACCCGGGTATGGTGGAATTCTTTAAGGATGGCTTGCTGGAAATGTTAGGTGAGCGTATTGATCTGGTGTTTTGCAATGAGGCTGAAGCTCTTGGCTGGGGCGATACGCAAGACCTCAACGTCGCGATAAACAGCATCAAGCAGGTGGCAGACCGCTTTGCGATTACGCTGGGCGCCAAAGGTGCGTTATTGTTCGACGGCGAACAACTGATAGAAATAGCACCGTACGCAGTTAATGCGCTGGACAGCAACGGTGCTGGCGATATGTTTGCCGGTGCATTTTTGCACGGCCTGACGCGCGGTTTCTCGTTCGAGCAAGCCGGCAAACTGGCTGCTCGCGCCGCTGCGCAAGTAGTGACCGAATTTGGTCCGCGCCTCAGGCCCGAACTGCACGCGCAAATACTGGCGGAATTTGAATAGCGCGCCAGTCGGGTAGGGTGCGCTGTGCGCACGCGGGAAAGTGCTACGCGCGCCCTACGCTTGCTCTAGTCATCCAACACGCTACGCAGCGGCGCCGTTAGCTTAAGCGTTTCGCCGTTGGAGAAATTCAGGCTCAACTCTACGTTTTTCTGATCGCGCAGCGCAGCCGTTATGCCGATCAGCATCATATGGTAGCCGCCGGGTTCCAGTGCAACCGTCGCCTGTGCGGGAATGTCGATATGTTCGACCTGACGCATACGCATCATGCCATCGGTATGCGTGTGCTGGTGTAATTCCACCCGCTTGGCGTCCGGGCTGCTGGCGCCTTGCAGCTTGATGGCGGTCTGGCTGCTATTGTCAATTGTCATAAATGCGGCCGTCACATCGCGTTCGGCCACGGGTGCGCGCACGTAGGCATCACTGATGCTGAGTAGTTGTTTGGCGCAGCCGCACAGCAGCAATGCGACAAAACTGACAATGGCATAATGTCTCAATGAATATCTCCGCAGATGGTTGGCAACAGGCGCCCGGAAGCAGATCAGTCACATTTTGCCTTATTGCGCGCGCCGTTGCGCGTTAGTGGCACTACACTAAGATAAGATGCGTCGAATTTTCCGCCCGCGCGCGTGTCCAATCCCCGTGATCAAGGTTAGCGCTCTATGAAAATCATTATACCTTTGCTGCTGCTCGGTTTATCGACGGCAAATGTGAACGCGCAATTTGACAATGAGGCCGCTGTCACGGCGCAGGACTTGTTCGGCGCGCAATCCAACAGCAATGATTTTCTGCCGGTAGAAGATGCTTATCGGTTGTTGATCACGCCGCAAGATGGCAAGGTGTTGCTGCAGTGGGAAATCGCCGACGCCTATTACTTGTACAAAAGCCGATTTAGCGTCGCGCTGAATAACGGTAAAGAATCCGTGCCGCTGACGCTGCAATTGCCGCCGGGCAAGCAGAAGCAGGACGAGTACTTCGGTGACGTTGAAGTCTATTACCAGCAGGTCACCGCCGAACTGCCACTGCCCCCGGGCAGTGACAACTTCCAACTACAAGTCACATCACAAGGCTGCGCCGATGCCGGCCTGTGTTACCCGCCGTATACGCAAAACTTTCAGATAAACATGGCGCAGCGTAGCGTGCTGCCGTTGCAAAAGGTGGATGTCAGTCAGCCACCGGCGCCTAAGCCATCTGCGCCAGCATCAGCAGTGGCCGGGCAGGCAGCAGCACCGGCGTCGTTTTTATTGATGGCTCTGTTTGCCTTTCTCGGTGGTGCGCTGTTGAACCTGATGCCCTGTGTGTTCCCGGTGTTGGCGCTCAAGGTAATGGGGCTGGTGCAGGCCAACGCCGAGTCGCCGAGGCAACGCCGTCTGCACGGTTTGTCTTACACCGCGGGTGTGTTGGTCAGTTTCCTGTTCGTTGCTGGCCTGCTGCTGGCACTGCGCTCGGCCGGCGCCGCGCTGGGCTGGGGTTTTCAATTGCAGTCGCCGTGGGTGGTGGCCAGCCTGATCTATTTGTTTTTTGTCCTCGGGCTCAGCTTATCCGGTTTTATTAATATTAGCGGCCGCTGGGTCGGCGCCGGGCAGGGTTTGACCGAGAAGAGCGGCTCGCTTGGTTCATTTTTTACCGGCGTGCTTGCGGTTATCGTAGCCAGCCCCTGTAGCGCGCCATTTATGGGGACTGCCATGGGTTTTGCCGTGTTGCAGCCGGCGCCGGTCGGGCTAGCCATATTTCTGGCGCTGGGGCTGGGCATGGCGGCGCCGTTTTTGTTGCTGGTCAGCGTGCCGGCGTTGGCGCGACTGTTGCCGAGGCCCGGCGCCTGGATGAATACCTTGAAGGAGCTGCTGGCGTTTCCGTTGTATGCAACGGCGGTTTGGCTATTGTGGGTGATCGGCCGGCAGACAGGCGCTAACGGCATGGCGGCCGTGCTGGCCGGTTGTGTGTTGTTGGTGTTGGCCTTCTGGTTGTGGCGGTTGGGTAAAAAGCCGCTGCGCGCCGGCGCGATTGCAACAGGTGCGCTGGCCTTTTTGATTCTGGCGAGCCCCGTGCTGAATTCGGTGGCGGGCCCGCAACAAACTGACACTGATGCAACCGCTTACAGCTCACAACGCCTGCTCGAACAGCGTGCGAATGGCAGACCCGTGTTCCTGAACGTAACAGCAGACTGGTGTATTACCTGCATCGCCAACGAGCGCGTTGCACTGTCGTCGCAGGTAGTCAAGGATGCTTTCATCAGCAATGACGTGGCCTATTTAAAAGGCGACTGGACCAATAGCGCGCCACACATTACCGAGCTGCTGGCCGAGTACGGACGCAGCGGCGTGCCGTTATATGTGTTGTTTCCGGCCGACCCATCGGCACCGGCAATCGTGTTGCCGCAGTTGCTGACGCCAGGCCTGATCGTTGATGCACTGAACGCGCTGTCGACGGCCGCTACCTCACCAAAGCTGGCCAGGTCTGGCTAACCGCCACCTTTTTCTGGCATTTTAAAGATGATGCCGTTATTTAGTGTGCTGTAACGAATAAAGTGATATGTGCAGCTTATTCGTTACAGTGCGCTAGTCGCCGGTTTCCAGGATTATTGGTGCAAACTTAGACAAGCGTGAGCCATGACGAGGGTTCCTAACTTTGCACAAACTAAAAATGTCGATGTTTTCACGAAATACGGCCAATTTGGTTGCGAAAATCCGTAAAATACTCAAAAATTGCCGCGATAATAGCAAACCCGCGTAGTTACTGATGGCAAGCCTCCTGGTGTTGAACGGTCCGAACCTGAACCTGCTTGGCAAGCGTGAACCCGGCATTTACGGTGCAGCGGGTTTGAGCGACATTAATGCGCGTTTGCGCGTGCAGGCCGAGCAGGCTGGCCATACATTGCGTTGCGAGCAAAGCAATGCTGAACATGAGCTGATCGCCCATATTCACGCGGGCGCCAACCAGCCGGTGCACTGGATTATCTTCAACCCGGCTGCATTCACGCATACCAGTATTGCGCTGCGGGATGCGCTGCTGGCCGTCGGTACACCGTTCTTTGAAGTGCACTTGTCGAATGTGCACGTGCGTGAGGCATTCCGTCAGCATTCGTATTTTTCCGACATTGCCGCTGGCGTTATCTGCGGCCTGGGCGCTTACGGTTACGAACTGGCGCTGGCTGCCGCCATCCAGCGGCTGCAATACACACTCAACTGACACAGAGACAATACAATGGACATACGTAAAGTCAAAAAATTGATCGAACTGCTGGAAGAATCCAATATCGATGAATTGGAAATCAAGGAAGGCGAAGAGTCCGTGCGCATCAGCCGCCATGCCAGTTCCGCCGCGCTGCTTGCTGCTGCCGCTGCGCCGGCTGCACCGCCAGCGTTCTCGCAAGGGGTCGCGTCAGCGCCACAGGCCGTTGCGCCAGTGGTCGAATCGGCATTGACGGGGCATGTGATCCGCTCGCCGATGGTGGGCACGTTTTACCGCTCGCCGTCACCCGGTGCGGCGGCGTTTGTCGAAGTGGGCCAACAGGTCAACGTCGGTGATGTCATCTGCATTGTAGAAGCGATGAAAATGATGAACCCGATCGAGGCCGACAAATCCGGCGTTGTACAGTCGATTGTGGCGCAAGATGCCGAGCCGGTTGAATTCGACCAGCCATTGATCACCATCGGGTAAGCGTCTCTAGCGCGAGGCAAGGACACTATACATGTTGGAAAAAGTCGTTATTGCAAACCGTGCCGAAATTGCGCTGCGTATACTGCGCGCCTGCAAGGAACTGGGCATCAAAACAGTGGCAGTGCATTCCAGGGTCGACGCCGATTTGATGCATGTGCGGCTGGCTGATGAGTCGGTTTGTATTGGCCCCAACCCGTCGGTGCAAAGTTATTTGAATATTCCCGCCATTATCAGCGCCGCTGCTATCACTAACGCAACGGCGATTCATCCAGGTTACGGCTTTCTGGCGGAGAACGCCGATTTTGCCGAGCAGGTGGAAAGTAGCGGTTTTCGCTTTGTCGGCCCAACGGCTGATGTTATTCGTTTGATGGGCGACAAGGTGTCGGCTATTAAAGCCATGCGCGAAGCTGGTGTGCCTACCGTGCCGGGTTCGAACGGCCCGCTGAATGACGATGGCGAGCACTCGCTAAGCATAGCGCGCGACATTGGCTTTCCGGTCATTATCAAAGCCGCTGCCGGTGGTGGCGGGCGTGGTATGCGCGTGGTGGACGAGGAGTCGGCGTTGTTGGATTCTATTGAAGTGA
This sequence comes from uncultured Pseudomonadales bacterium, assembly GCA_964544755.1. Lineage (GTDB taxonomy): Bacteria > Pseudomonadota > Gammaproteobacteria > Pseudomonadales > JAUIET01 > JBBKXJ01. Next base: position 15,588 of record CAZJDL010000065.1, read on the forward strand.
CTCAGGCAGAAGCACAGGCCGCCTTCAGTGACGCTACCGTGTATCTCGAAAAATTCCTGCTCAATCCGCGTCACGTGGAAATTCAGGTGTTGGCGGACGGGCAAGGTCATGCGGTGCACCTGGGCGATCGTGATTGTTCGCTACAGCGGCGCCATCAAAAAGTGATTGAAGAAGCGCCCGCACCGGGTATTCCTGACGCCGTGCGCGAGGAGGTTGCGCAACGCTGCGTCGCTGCCTGCATCGATATTGGCTATCGCGGCGCCGGCACCTTCGAGTTCCTCTACGAAGACGAACAGTTTTACTTTATCGAGATGAACACCCGCGTGCAGGTTGAACATCCGGTCACGGAAATGATTACCGGCGTCGATATCGTTAAGGAACAGCTGATGATTGCCGACGGTCGGCCGTTGTCATTTGCGCAAGAAGATGTGGTAATCAAGGGGCACGCGCTGGAGTGTCGCATTAACGCCGAAGACGCGCAGTCTTTTTTGCCCAGCCCTGGCAAAATTGAGCACTATCACCCACCAGGCGGGCACGGGGTGCGGGTCGATTCTCACCTGTACAGCGGCTACACCGTACCGCCGTACTACGACTCCCTGATAGCGAAAATCATCGCCTATGCCGATACGCGCGAAGCCGCCCTGGTGCGTATGCGCTTTGCACTGGAAGAACTCATTGTCGATGGTATAAAAACCAACACGCGCCTGCATCAACGGCTAGTGGTGGACGAAGCCTTTCGCAGAGGCGGTGTCAACATACACTATCTTGAGCAGAAGCTAGGGTTGGCCTAGGCCCAGGGCACTATATGCAATGCCTGCGAGTCAGCGTGGCGGCCAAGCGTGCCGAGGTCGCGCGGATCGAAGAAAGCGTACTTCCTTTGGGCGCACTGTCCGTGAGTTTGGTCGATGCCGCGGACACGCCAGTGTACGAACCCGGAGTTGGCGAAACACCGTTATGGCAACACGTGACAGTGCGAGCGTTGTTCAGTGCCGAGCTGGACGCCGAGCAACTGATCATCGATCTGTGCGCGGCGAGCGGCTGCCTTGAAGCGGCGGATTGCAGTGTTGATGTGCTGGAAGACAAAGACTGGCAGCGCAGTTGGATGGACAGTTACGAGCCGCTGCGCATCGGTCACCGCCTGTGGGTTTGCCCGAGCTGGAAGCCGTTGCCGGCGGCATGCGAGGTACCGTTGCGGCTGGATCCCGGGCTGGCTTTTGGTACTGGCGCGCATCCGACCACGGCGTTATGTCTTGAGTGGTTGGACATGCACGATTGCACCGCGGAAACTGTGCTCGATTACGGTTGTGGTTCCGGCGTATTGGCCCTGGCTGCCGCACTGCTGGGTGCGGCGCAAGTGCATGCGATAGACAATGACCCGCAAGCCATAAGTGCTACCCGGGAAAACGCCGAGCGCAACAACGTTAGCGGAAAGGTCAATATTATGTTGGCCGGCAACCCCTCCTGCCTGTCATTACAAGCCGACATCGTGCTGGCAAATATTCTTGCCGCGCCACTGATTGAACTCGCGCCACTGCTACAGTTTTTGCTGGCCCCCGGCGGTACGCTGGTGCTGTCGGGTCTGCTTGAGTCACAGGTTGACGCTGTGCAGCGTGCGTATGCTGCTACAATTGCGTTTGGCGCTCCGGTAGTGCGGCACGGATGGGTGCGTCTGGACGGTCAGAAGAAACCCCTGCCGCTCTGATTTTAACGTGTGCTAGATTCAATTAAGGCCAGAAAAATGGGCGACACAGTAACCCAGTGCCCCAACTGCGAAACGAGTTTTCGAGTGAGCCCGGAGCAGCTAGACGTTGCCGGCGGCCGGGTTCGGTGTGGCCAGTGCATGCACGTCTTTACCGCTTTGGATCAGGCATCCCACCCGCAGGAGTCGTCCGCCGTCAGTACCGGGTTCGATGTCGGAGACACAGAACCCGACCCGTGGCGCGGTGTCAGTGAAGAGCCGGTGGAAGTCGTGCAGGCCGAGCTCAAACAAGCGGATGACGGTATTGAGCTTGGTGAGGAAGAGTTCAGTGGTGTTGAGTTCGATGACGCCGAACTCGAAGGTGACGAGTCCGGTGCTGTTAGTCTCGAAGACGAACAACTCGATGACGACGAATTGCTGTTCGATGATCTGGGGCCGCGGAAGGAGAAAGACGTCGTTGCCGAAGAATTGCTGCGCAGAAATACTATGCGTGATAGCGAGTTCGACGCGTCCTTTTTCGACAGTCTCAACGAACCCGATCTGGTGGAAGATGGCGAGGAAGACCGTTTGCCTATGCCACCGCTTGCGCGGCACGAGGAGGACGACGACTCCGACCCGGCGCTGTGGGACGAACCGCCGGTTCCGCAGCGTGGTCAGGACAGCGACACGCGTTGGGCGATGGAGCTGATTGACGACCTGCATCAGGAAAAAGAGGGCGGTGAGTTACCAACAACAGTGGCGGCCGGGGGTGGGCGCGGATACGGACCCGCGGCTCGCACGATAGTCGATGACTTTTCGCTTGACGAGCACACTGAACTCGATTCGTTTAATGTCGGCGGCCAAATTGACCGGCAACTTGATAATCTTGGTGGTTTTGCCGACGATTACGGCCAGCCCGATGCCGGCTATAGTGACTTCGACGCGGCGCGCCGTGGCGGTTGGTTTTGGGCCTCGGGGACGTTACTGCTCACGCTGCTCCTCGGCGCGCAATTTCTCGTGTTCAACTTCAATACGTTGGCGACTGATAATCGTTTCAGGCCCACGCTGGCGCGCGTGTGTGCTGCGTTACCGTGTGAGATTCCGGTGCTGGAAAACCTGCAAAAAATTTCCTTTGAGAAGCTGGTGGTGCGCAGCCACCCCGACAAAACGAGAAACAACGCACTGATAGTCGATGTGATAGTTACCAATCGTGCCAAATTTGCGCAGCCCTTTCCAGCGCTGCAGCTAACGTTTTCAGATTTGCGAGAGAAGGTCGTCGCGAAGCAAATTTTCTATCCTAGTGAATACTTGCACGGTGAGCTCAGCGGCTTGACCTTGATGCCCAGCAAAAACCCTATTCACCTGGAACTGGATATTGAGGATCCCGGGTCGGATGCGATTAACTATAAATTGAAGCTCGTAAGAGGGTATGATTGATGCTAGGTGTGCGGGGAGGATTCACGTTGAGAGAAAAGAATCTTCTTGCCGAGCGATTATTAGCATTGCAAAACGCTTCAGCAAAGCTTTTACAGTGTGATGCAGTCTACAAATTTGAAAATTGTTACATTGAATATCGGCGGGTTTAATCTCAGTAGCCCGGTTGTGCTGGCGCCGATGGCGGGCGTGACCGACTTGCCGTTTCGGCGCTTGTGTCACCGCTTGGGTGCGGGCATGGTGGTCGGCGAAATGCTGACGGCCGACACCAAATTGTGGGCCACAGCCAAGTCACGGCGGCGGCTGAGTTTTTGTAGCGAAGTGCAACCGCGGACCGTGCAAATTGCCGGCGCAGACCCGGAAATCATGGCCGATGCCGCCCGCCAGGCCGCGCAACGCGGGGCGCAAATCATCGACATTAATATGGGCTGCCCGGCGAAAAAAGTCTGCAATAAAGCAGCCGGATCGGCTTTATTGCGCGATGAAAAGCTCGTTGAAAAAATTCTGCGTAGCGTTACGCGGGCGGTCGCGATTCCCGTCACGTTGAAAATTCGCACCGGGTGGAGCGCACAGCAACGCAACGGTCTGAATGTTGCGCTAATCGCGGAACAAAACGACATTGCTGCGCTAACTGTACACGGCAGAACCCGCGCCTGCGGATATCACAGCGCCGCAGAATACGATACCATTGCAGCCATCAAGGCGCGCGTTGCAATTCCCGTGATAGCCAATGGCGATATCAACTCTGCGCCAAAAGCGTTGGAAGTAATAAACCGCACTGGCGCCGACGGCGTTATGATCGGTCGTGCTGCCTTGGGAAAGCCATGGATCATCAACCAGATAGCCGAATTCCTTGAAAATGGTATACAATTGCCCAATCCGGACGTACAAAGCGTATGCAACATTATGCTTGAGCACGTAAATGCACTCCATGAGTTCTACGGCGAGTTTGCGGGTCTTCGCGTGGCGCGCAAACATGTAGGCTGGTACTTACAAAACGCAGAGTCGAAAGGGTTTCGAAAGATATTCAACCAAGTTGATTCTGCCGCACACCAGATAACAATGCTAAACAGTTACTTTGACAATTTAATGAGTGGAGGGGATATAGCAGCATGACTACACCTGATTACATGGAACAGCAAACCAGTCAAGAAGAGAAGCCTGCACCCGAACCAACGGATGCTGAGCAGGTAAAGCAGTTTTTGACTGAGGCGCCCGTTGCGCATGCACAGACTTTGCGCGATAGCGTAGAGGTTGCCATGAGCAACTACTTTTCGCATTTGGATGGCCAGCAGGTCTCCGATGTGTACCAAATGGTTTTGTCTGAGGTCGAAGCGCCGTTGCTGGAGGCCGTGATGAAATACACCCGCAACAATCAAACCAAGGCATCGATACTGCTGGGTTTGAATCGCGGTACCTTGCGCAAAAAGCTGAAGCAATACGGTTTGTTGTAGGCTGAGCATACCCATAGCGTCCGGGCTACGGACTGGTCGGGGCTGCACGCGCTGAATAGCTTGATAAAGGGGTGGCCTGCCACCTCTTTTTTCTTTATATCAATACCACTGTTTCAAGTAAAAATTGCATGAACGCGACCGCACAACGAGTCAAGGTTGAACGCGCGCTATTAAGCGTTTCCGATAAAACCGGCATTGTCGAACTCGCCAGCGCCTTGCTGGAACAGGGGGTTGAGTTGTTGTCCACTGGCGGTACCTACCGCTTGCTGGTCGAACACAATCTTGCCGTCACCGAAGTTGCCGACTATACCGGTTTCCCCGAGATGATGGATGGCCGGGTAAAAACGCTGCACCCGAAAATTCACGGCGGTATTCTTGGTCGCCGCGATCAAGACGGTGCGGTGATGCAGCAACATGGCATTCAGCCCATCGACCTGGTCGTGGTTAATCTATACCCCTTTGCCGCCACCGTGGCACGGCCCGATTGTGATTTGGCGCTGGCGATCGAAAATATCGACATTGGTGGCCCGACCATGTTACGCGCCGCGGCGAAGAACCATCGCTTTGTTGCCACCGTGGTCAATCCTGACGACTATGCGCTGTTGATCGCCGAGCTAGCGCAACATAAAGGATGCGTTAGCCTGGGGCTCCGCTTCGACGTGGCGGTTAAGGCTTTCGAACACACCGCCGCCTACGATGCTGCCGTAGCAAATTACCTGGGTGGTCGGGTAGCCCCCGGTAGCGAACAATTTCCACGTACATTTAGCGTCCAGTTCAGCAAAGCGCAGGAAATGCGTTACGGTGAAAACCCGCATCAGAAGGCCGCGTTTTATGTGGAAAGTGCCATCGGCGAGACCAGTGTCGCCAGCGCTGAACAACTGCAAGGCAAGGCGCTGTCATATAACAATGTCGCCGACACCGACGCGGCACTGGAATGCGTCAAGCAGTTCGTCGAGCCGGCCTGCGTGATTGTCAAACACGCCAACCCCTGCGGCGTCGCGGTGGCGAGCGATATTGCCTCGGCCTACGACCTGGCGTACGCCACCGATCCGACTTCCGCGTTTGGTGGCATCATCGCCTTTAACCAAGTGTTAGATGCGGCGACCGCGCAGGCAATCATTGCGCGTCAGTTTGTTGAAGTGATTATCGCGCCTGACATCGCCGCCGACGCGCGGCCTGTACTGGCCGAGAAGAAAAATATTCGCGTGTTGCGTTGTGGCGTGTTGGCGGAAGCTCAACGGCCGGGTCTGGACTACAAGCGCGTGGTGGGTGGCTTGCTGCTGCAGGATCGCGATCTGGGCAGCGTGGAAGAAGCCGACTTGCGGCTTGTTACCGAGCGTGCGCCAAGCGCCGCGGAAGTGCAAGATCTTTTGTTTTGTTGGCAGGTGGCTAAATTCGTCAAATCGAATGCCATAGTATATGCCCGCGACCGGCAAACCATTGGTGTTGGCGCCGGCCAAATGAGTCGCGTCTACAGCGCCAAGATTGCTGGCATCAAGGCGGCCGACGAGAATTTGCAAGTGGCTGGCTCGGTGATGGCTTCCGACGCTTTCTTTCCGTTTCGCGACGGTATTGACGCGGCGGCTGCAGCGGGTATCACGGCCGTTATCCAGCCCGGTGGCTCGATGCGCGATCAGGAAGTCATCGCTGCGGCTAACGAAGCGGGTATGGCGATGGTGTTTACCGGTATGCGCCATTTTCGCCACTAATCTGCGCTGAGTCGCTCGCTATGAAGATACTCGTTGTAGGGGGGGGCGGGCGCGAACACGCGATTGCGTGGAAGCTCGCGCAATCTTCGCGTGTAGAAAAAGTTTTCGTGGCGCCGGGTAATGCTGGCACGGCTGCGGAAGAGGGCATCGAAAATGCCGCGCTGGATCCCATGGACTTCGCCGCGCAGCTGGAATTTGTCGAAACCAACGCGATTGACCTGACCGTGGTCGGCCCCGAAGCACCGCTGGTTGCCGGCATCAGCGATTTCTACCGCGAGCACGGGCGACGTTGCTTTGGGCCCAGCCGTGGTGCCGCGCAACTGGAAGGCTCGAAAGCCTTCAGCAAGGCTTTTCTGGCGCGCCACAATATTCCCACGGCGGCCTACGAAGTATTTGCCGACGCCACTCTGGCCCTGGCTTATCTGCAAACTGTCAGCTTGCCAGTCGTAATAAAGGCCGACGGCCTGGCCGCTGGCAAGGGCGTAATTATCGCTCAAACCTTGGAGCAAGCGCAGTCTGCCGTGACCGATATGCTGGCCGGCAACAGCTTTGGCGACGCTGGCCGACGCGTTGTTATTGAAGAATTTATGCAAGGCGAAGAAGCCAGTTTCATTGTTATGGTCGATGGCGAGCATATTTTGCCGCTGCCCAGTACACAAGACCACAAAGCGCGCGACGACGGCGACCGCGGATCTAACACCGGAGGTATGGGGGCGTACTCGCCCGCGCCAGTGGTTACCGCTAGCGTGTACGAGCATATTATGCGCGACATCGTGCGGCCTACGGTGCGTGGCATGGCGGCTGAGGGAAATCGTTATAGCGGCTTTTTGTATGTTGGCCTGATGATAGACGGTGCGGGCCGGGCCAAGGTTGTCGAGTACAACTGTCGCTTTGGTGACCCGGAGACACAACCCGTGCTGCTACGTTTGCAGTCGGATCTAACCAGCTTGATTGAGTCGGCTCTAGACGGGCGACTGCAAGAATGCACGGCTGATTGGGATACGCGCGCAGCGGTCGGCGTAGTGATGGCCGCGGGCGGCTATCCAAACAGTTATCGCAAAGGTGACGTTATCGCCGGTCTTGAACAGGTCGATGCCGATGTGAAAGTGTTTCATGCCGGCACACAGCGCAGGGGCGACGATATAGCCACCAACGGTGGTCGTGTACTCTGCGTTACGGCACTGGCCGGCAGCGTGCGCGCCGCGCAACAAAAGTGCTATGCCAATATCGCCAGAATTGATTGGCAAGACGCTTACTATCGCACCGATATTGGTTATCGAGCGATCGCACGCGAGAGTTAGTGTGCTGTAACGAATAAAGTGTACCTATCAGAAGTCATCAAATTAGTCAGTGCAAGACGTCGCTTGCAGGCAATGGCCCC
>CAZJDL010000066.1:0-23069 GCA_964544755.1 uncultured Pseudomonadales bacterium
TTGACGGCGAATATAGTTTTACAGGCATTATGCGCGATATCACCCAAGTCAAGGCCGTACAGGAAGAGTTGCTGCTCAAGAATGAGCAACTCGAAGTATTGCTTGATCAGGCGCCACTGGGAATCACCGGGTCGCGCTTAAGTGGGGAGATTTTGCAAGCCAACAAAGAATTTTGTGAGATGACGGGCTACAGCCTTGAGGAGCTGAAGCAGCTTTCAATGCTGGAAATTTCCCACCCGAGCGACTGGCGGGAAATACAGCGGCTAACGCAGGCTGCGGCGGCGGGCGAAGTGTCGCACTTTCGCCGCACGGGGCGTTACATCAAGAAGAACGGTGAAGCAGTAAACGTTGACGTTTATAATGCCGTCACCCGTGATAAATGGGGCAGACCGCATTTGCTGATTGGCCAGGTCATGGATTTAAGTGAGCAACTGCAGGTTGAGCAACTCAACAGGGAAAATCAGGAACGGCTGGCGCACGTGGGGCGGCTCAGCATGCTGGGCGAGATGTCGGCCGGTATTGCCCACGAGATCAATCAACCACTGACCGCTATTTCGGTATACGCTGATTCCGGCATGCGCCTGCTGGAAGCCGGTAAAATCGATCGCTTGCCAGCCGTGTTGGAAAAGCTTGCAACGCAGGCACAGCGCGCCGGCGCCGTGATCGAGCGCGTGCAAAAACTGGCCCGACGGCAGGCGCCAGCGCGTGAAGCGATCGATTGTAATGCCTTGCTCGCCGAGGTATGCAAAATGATTAACAGCGATGCCAGCGTGCGCAATATTGAGCTGACGCTTGAGTTGCAGGATTCCTTGCCGAGGGCGAACTGCGACGCGATACAAATCCAGCAAGTCATGCTTAATTTACTGCGTAATGGGATGGAAGCCATTTCGCAGCGCCACGGCAGCGCTGGCGGTCAAATTACCGTTGCCACCCAATACGAAGCTGATGAGGTTAGAGTTTCGGTGTGTGATAATGGGTTCGGCGTCAGCGTCGAACTGGCGGAGGCTCTGTTTGAGCCATTTGCAACGAGTAAGGACGAAGGTATGGGAATGGGTTTGTCGATTAGCCGCGCCATCGTAGAGGCGCACGGCGGCGAGCTGAAATTTACCAATAATCACGCTGCCGGGGCGACTTTTCGCTTTAATCTACCGACGACAGAAGCCTATGAATAAACTGCGGCAATTCGTTTACGTCGTCGACGATGACGAGGCGGTGCTGGACGCGTTAGGCTTGTTACTGGAAACGGTAGACCTCGACTGCAAAACGTTTCCTTCAGCTACCGCATTCCTGGAAGCTTATGATGGCGTGAGTGGCGGTTGCCTGGTGCTGGATATTCGCATGCCCGGTATGAGTGGTCTTGAGCTGCAAGAGACGCTCATCGAAAAAAACGTGCTACTGCCGATCATATTTATCACCGGCCATGGCGACATACCCATGGCCGTTGAGGCCATGCGCAATGGTGCGCACGACTTTATCCGCAAACCGTTTCGAGAGCAGGAACTGCTGGACCGCATCAACGAAGCGCTGGCGTTGGAGTCTGGCATACGGCATCAGCAGTTTGAGCGCTCGGCGATCTTGAGGAAATTAAAAACCCTGACCGACCGGGAGCGTGAGGTGTTTAAGCGCGTTACCACGGGCGAGGCCAACAAGGTGATTGCCATTGAGCTGGAGATCAGTGAGCGCACGGTCGAGGTGCATCGCGCGCATGTGATGAAAAAAATGGCCGCGACGTCACTTGCCCAGCTAGTGCGCATGAAGCTCATTTCCGAGGTGGGCCCTGCTTAAACTTAAACCTAGTGTGCGGTTTATTCGTTTCAGTGCACTAGTGCCAGGCATTGAGTTCACGCCTCGTCAAACAGCCGCACAGATAAGTTGGTTGCGCCATAGATGCGCAGGCCATCACACCACGCCGATCCATCACCCGTGACCAGCACGCTGTCATTTTCTTGCGTGATAGCCGTGATTTCCAGCACCGAAGTGACACGTTTGCGGATAGGCGTGACTTGCCCGCGATACGTCCATGCAATATTTTCGCCAGCGGCCACAGACTGGAAGCGCGGCGCGCGCATTTCGTCTGCCAGCCGTTGCAGAAGGGCGGCGCGCATCAGCAATTGCAGTAAAGCATCAAGGCCAAGCGAGCCGGGCTGGACAGGATCTTGATAGAAGTGCGCCTTGAAATACCAGGCATAGGGATCAATATCCTGCTGCCCGCGCGCCAAGCCAAGACCCGCATTGCCTCCGCTGGCGTCAAAATAGTCCACTCGGTCGAGCATTTTCAGCATGTCTCTCGGCAAAAGGTCTGCCAGGTTATCAATAGGAACAGTTTGTGTCGGAAGGGCGATCATCGCACGTTGCTCAGCACTGATTTTTAGTCCTGTCTGGCTCGTAAGGGAGGCCAGCGGGAAGAAACCAAAGCTGGTTTCAAGCGTCATGACAACGCTGCCGTCGGCGAGGGTTGCTTGCAGTTCAAAGAAGATAATTGTCATTGGCCCGGCGCGCGAGAAGCGCGTCATCGTGGCTTCGACGCGGATTGGGCCGTCGCCGGGACGCACTTCGCGCAGCACCCGTCCCTCGCCATCGAGGTTGCGGAAGGCTTCCCCGCCATGGTGCGCAAAGCCACCGTGACTGGCCAACCACCCGCAGGGCTGTAGCACAATCTCGACCAGCACCGCAAACGGCATGGCGCCATTCTTGTTGTCAGCGAAATACCAGGCGTCTTCTGGCGCGTCATACTCTGTTACTACCGTTGCGCCTTCCGCAGGCATATTCGGGCGCGTCGAGATGGAGAGAATACGTGAGACCATATGATAGGGCGGCTGCGGCAGGCGCGGCACGCGGCCCTGCAGGTCAAACGGCGCGTACATGTCGCCAAATGCATCTGACGGCGCACCGTCGCCGCAGGCTTTCAGAGCCGCCCAGTCGCCGCGCGACTCTCCTAGCGGCCCGATGCGCGTCAGCGCTGTGCCAGCGGCAACCACAGGCCAATTACGGCGTAAACGAATACCAAAGCGGGGGCAATAGAACACCTTCTTGTCATCGCTGGTCGCCAGCAATGCGGCGAAGATGACCGGCGTGTCGCCATCAATAATGTCGTCGATAAACACTTCATAGGTCAGATCATGCGGGCCGTCGGGAATGACTTGGCCGCGACAAATGAATTTGAATGGCGCCGCGCAGACAGGTTCGAACACAAAGCCATCGCGGGTTGTTGTCAGCCCCACCGCGGCGGCATAGAAGGCCATGGCTTGCACGGCGGCTTCAGCCATCAAGGTGCCGGGCATGCAGGGGTCTTCATGAAAGTGACCAGCATAGAACCAGGCATCTGTCGGTACATGGGTTTGTGCCTGCAGATAACCACGTTGCCAAGGTCCACCGATCGGGTCGAATACGGGAATGCTGTCAAACAGTTCAAGCTTACCCTGCGCGATGCGGGGTGGATTGGTTTGCGAGGCGCATACCTCAAAGCCTGCCCCAAAGCAGGCATACGCATCCGCGCGTCTGAAGTTGGCAAGATCCAGCGCCGAGAAGGCGCGCTTGGCAGTTGCGCGCGCGGGATCAAACGCGGCCGGTCTGGCCGTTGGCGCAGGGTCGATGGCTGGGTTCCAGAGAACGCCCTTTCCTGCTGCCAGTTCGTCATCGGTGAAGAAGCCTGCCTGCCCGTTCCTGACCGAGAAGAGGCGCCGTCCAGCGGCGCTGCAATCATACTGGAAGAAGAACATGCGCACGCCGCTTAGGGTAGCATGACCGGTAATTTCGATCTGGTATCGTAATGTCTCGCCGGCGCGCGGTAAGCCGCCCTCATGCAGGGTCAGCTCGCAGCCCAGCAAGCGATAGACGCGTTCATCTTTGTTTTTGAAGTCTGCGCCCATCCACGAGATCAGGGAAAGATCAGCCTGGCCTGCCTCAATCAGAGGGCCAGGTTGCATATATCCAGCATGCATGTACCAGGCATCTTCGCTGACATCCGTTTCCGTCCAGATAACTCCTTTGCCTTCAATTCCCGGCGCGGAATCGATGCCAGTGATCCGCTCAACCAGTAAAAGCGGCGGCGCTGGTAAACGCACTTGGCGAGTGTAGCTGTCCTGCTGGCTGAAGGTATTCCCATAGAGGCAGGAAATTTTTCCTCGTGCCGAGGCTTCCAGTTGCACGCGGGAAAATGTGGGACCGCTGGCCACGCGCGGCGTAAGGGCAATTTGACCTGACGGAACGCTGGAAGGGCCAGTCGGCCCGGAGGATAACGGCCGGGGGGTTGTGGTGACTGCACTCACGGGCACGCCAATGACTGGCGCAGGATAATGGGGCGGAGCCAGTGGGGGGGCAGGGGGCATTGTGGCGCGCGAACTGCCTGTAAGTGCGTCTGGTTCAGCGGCGGGGGGGGCAAAATGCGCTGGCACAGTGAAGGATGATTTGGCGGGCATATAGGGAGCCTGTTCAGTGTTGCGGGTTTCAGCCAGGGCCGTTTCAATCAGTGCCATATCAACGTTTCGCCCTTCGGCGTAGAGTGTGGCTGTAAGCACGGCGATCTGCTGGAGATCGGATGTCTCGATCCTGTCGGCCGCAACAGCGAGGTGCGGGCGCTCGCCCAGAATTTTATCGATGCTGGTTGTTAGCGTATCGCGCGGGCCAATCTCGACAAATGTACGCACACCGTCGGCATAAGCCTGCTCAATGGTTTTCGGGAAGTTGATCGTGCTGACCGCTTGCTGGGTCAACACATCGGCGACTTTGCGCTTGCTGGGCGAATAGGCGCAATTGCCAGCATTAGTGTAAATACGAACTTCGGGCTTGACCGAGGTGGGCCGTGTATGCAGCGCGCGCCAGGTGTCGGCATAAGGCTGCATGGCGCGGGCATGCACGATCAGGTGTTGATTCATGACTTGCGCGGCGCCCTTGCGCAGCGTATCGGCAACCGCTTTGCACTCATCGGGTGGCCCGCCAATCACGCAATCTTCGTCCGTGTAGATGATGGTAATTTCCGTATGCGCGGTTGCCGATACAGCGGCCCGTACGGTCTCCAGGGGTGCATATATGCGCCAGTTTGTCCACGCGGCGGGCGCATTCAGGTTCCAGGCCACGCGTGCCGTTTCAAATTCGCCTCCAAGATACGTCTCATACATCCTGTCGGCGGCGATTTCGTCGAGCAAATAGCCGGCATCTTTCCAGAACCCAAAAGCGATAAGGGAATTCGTTTCACCCAGCGATAACCCCAGCACGGCATCGGGTTTCACGCCGAGCATATCTCGCAGTAACAATGTTTGTGCCTGACTCAGCAAGGTGACGGCGCAAAGTTGCTCATAAGCCGTAAGGTCGGGTTTGGAAAGCAAGCCGGCGATTCGCGCTGCTTCCGGGAACAGCTTGCCAACTTTGTGCGCAAGCTCAGGGAAGGCCATGAGCAGGCGCCGTCCCATACGGGGATAGGCGGCCGCCGAGCCGGTAAAGACAAACGCCAGCTCGCCAATCGGAGTGCCTGCGCCGAAGTATATACCCGCTCCACCGGGGTCTTTCTTTGCTGCAAGGCAGCTGGTGACCTGCTGCAAGCGTTGCTCAAGCTGGTCGTCATCGCGCCCCAGCACGGCGAGTCGGAATGCGCCCACGCCCCTCTTTTTTCGTGCGTGGATACGTTGCAACAAGGTTACGCGTGATCGCGCTTGCGTCCAATAGAGTACAGGCGCCGGGCGCAAGGGGTCAGGTGTACGCGGCGCGTCCGGGAATTGCATCGAGATTGTCTCCGACTTACCGAAACCAGAGGCAGCAGGTATGCGTGTGCTCCTTGCCTCCGAAGTGGGAATCCACGGCTCCGCTCGTACTCTCCCGGCCGTTTGCCCCAGCTGGGCAAGGCGCGCGGCTGCGGCAAGATCAAATATACCCGCCGCTATTGGCGCTTCGCCGTAAACCTGTCTGCACAGGCTGCGAATGTTGCTTTCAGGCGTATCCTCATCGGCATCAGCGCCTGTATTGATATAGGCAAGGATATTATCGCCGTCGGCCTCGGCAGCAGATTGGCGCTTCAAAACCAGCGCTGCTGCGAGATCCGCTGGTGCATCGACGTTGGTGGCTTGCTGCAAGGCAAGCGCACGTACCGACTCGCTGGCAAAGTCCGCCGCTGCCACCAGCGCCAGATCAATCTCGCCGGCCGCAAGGGCTTCGCAGGCCAGGGCGCAGCTTATGTGTCCGGAAAGGCCATCGGCCGCAATGGTAAAGCCCTGGCCCTGAAAGTCGCAACAGGCATTCAACCTATTAGCGGGCATGTTTGGCATGGCTCCCAGTACGTCAGCAGCATCTATCGTTGCAACAATACGATCCTGCGCGGCGATAAGCTCGTCCTGGCAAGGTTTGTGACCCATTCGTCGCGCAAGCCGCTCGCGCAGCAGCCACCGCGCGGCGTTCGATGAACAGCCCATGCCAACAAACACGCCTATACGGCCCGGAGGGGGCATGTTGATACCTTCAAGAGCCTCTTCGCTGACATCAAGTACAGCCAGTTGTTGCGGCTCCGCGTGGCGTAAATCATCAGGCGGAGTGCGGGCGAAAACAGGATTAACCGTCAGGCTGTCACATATGCCACGGCGCGTAGTTTGCGGTGTCATAAGACGGCGGACAACACGCGCATTGCCACGATCATTGCCGGCCAGCAGGCCGATCCCGCAAATAACTATCGGGTCGGGCTTGCGGCGCGCGGACCTGCGGCGTGCCGAGGGTTTCGCCGCAGGTTGATATTCTTCCAGAATGAGGTGGGCATTATTGCCCCCAAAACCGAAATTGCTGATGGCGGCGCGGCGCGGGCCGTCACTGGCCCAATCCCGTACCACTGTTTGTGGCGCCAGCGGGCTGTCACGAAAGGCGTCAATTGGCGGCCCGTCAAGCAAGGTGGGCGGCAGGGTTTCATGCCGTATGGCCGCGATCATCTTCAGCAGGCCGGCCATGCCCGCAACAGTGATCAGGTGCCCGGTATTGGATTTCAGGGAGCCTGCAGGCAGCGGCGAACGCTCGCCGTAAAGCTGTGTTGCGGAGCGCACTTCAACGCTGTCCCCAACCGGTGTACCGGTTGCGTGGCATTCGAGGTAACCGATGGTGTCGGGCGCAATATCCGCGTTTTGATAGGCCCTGCGCATGGCTTCCAGTTGCCCGGTTTCATCGGGCGCCAGCAAGCCGCGCCGGCGACCATCATTGGCCAGGCCAGTGCCTCGAATGACCGCAAAAACAGTCTCGCCTTCATCGATATCAGAGAGCCGTTTCAGGATCAGTGCTGCGGCGCCTTCAGAAGGAACAAGGCCGTCGGCTTGCGCCGAAAATGGCCGCGATTGGCCGCTGGGACTAAGAGCCTGCAGCGCTGAAAAACCGCGATGCAACATGAGATTGTCAGCTGCGTTCACGGCGCATGTCACCACGATATCCAGCGTACGAGCCTGTAACTTCCGGCATGCAATATGGATCGCATACAGCGAGGAGGCGCAGGCGGCGTCGAGTGAGAACGCCTCGCCTGTCGCGCCGAGTGCGCGCGCAATCATACGCGGCGGCAAGCCCGAATTGAATGCGTTCAACACATTAATCCTGGAAGCACCCGCCAGCCATAAGTCGCCGGCATGATCGGCTTTAGCGCGGCTCGGATAGGAGAGATTGGCCAGGATGACTCCTATGCGCTCGACCCGTGCTTGCGGGCGACCGGCTTCGTTCCAGGCATCCATTGCAGCGTGGAGGGGCCACTGGAACACAGGGTCAAGCGTTGCGACATCCGTAGCGCCAAGGTCAAATGCACTGCTATCAAAAACAGAGTCAAACCCGGTGACGAAACCACCCTTGTAGCCGGCCTTTGCATGCTCCTCGGGTGTCAGGCCCCAGATGCCCGCCGGGGCCGACGTGATCAGATTTTTCCCGGCTTCCACTGCAGCCCATAGCTGTGCCGGGCTATGGCATCCGGGCAGGACGCAGCCACGCCCGACAATTGCAATCGGTTCCTGCTGCGCCATCACCGGGTCCATTCATCGCCAACCAGAATTTCGACCTGCTGCGGATTGCCGTGCAGTATCTGGTCGGCAAAGATGCGTGCGCCAATAGCGATAGGGATCAGGCCGACACCTTGCGCCTCAAAGTGCCGTGCCAGCGCGTCGTCCACCATGCCGCCATCCCATGGCCCCCAATTGAAGGACTTGACCCGTGCGCCGGGCAATGTGTTGGCAAGTTGGTGAGCGACCCGATTCAAGACTTCGTTTGCGATCGCGTAATCTGCTTGCCCGGCATTGCCGAAGCGGGCCGCAGCCGACGAAAAGAAGGCTATATGCTTGAGCGCGGCCGCGTCGAGCGCCTGCAATACAGTAGATACGCCAGCAACTTTTGTGCCGAATACGCGATCAAACTCGTTGCGCGTCTTGTCCATGATCAAGCGGTCAGCAAGAACGCCCGCGCCATGCACAAGCCCGGTAATGGTTCCCAGATCAGCCTGCGCTGTGTACACGGTCTGCGCGACTATACTCTCGTCGGTGAGATCACACGGGTAATAGCGTGCGTTACCTCCGGCCATGGTGATGGCAGCAAGAGTGGCGCGGATTTCCGCGCCAGCGAGGGCGTTACGAGCGGCGCGGTTAATATCTGACGGGGCCGCCTTATGGCCATCACGCACCGCTTTTTGCGCAAGCAGACCTCGCAATTCCAACACGGAATCCGTTTGCGCTATTCCTTCAGGCCAGTCGCTCAACTTCGAGCGCCCAAGCAGGACAAAAGTTCCGCCCGTTTGCCTGGCCAGCTCAATCGTGCAGGCGGCCGTAACACCACGTGCGCCGCCCGTGACCAGCCAAACCCCGCCGCTTCTCTCTATTGCCGTGGTGGGTGGCATTATCGTCGCGCCGAGCTGGGGTGCGTTCAGGTTGCCGTTAACATCAATCCGGGTTTCGATGTGGCCGCTGGCGATGGCCAGCAGGATGGCTTCGGCCACAGTGGCCAGTCCGGGGGCTAGCTCAATGAAATGCACGTCCATGGCGGGCCACTCACGTGCTGCCGTCTTGGCAAGGCCTGCCATGCCGCTTTGCTGTGCCGCTCCCGTTTCCTGCAGGAACAAAAGGCGCTTGCAGTCCGCCGCCTTTGCTGACTTCGCCTGTTCCAGCATGTACCAGTGTGCATCACCCAGGTCAGCTGCGGACAAGTCCGCCGTAATGATCGCCGTGCCTGCACCAGTCGAGAAATTATTGACACATTCGGCGCGTGCGTCGTACCCTCGTATTGCGGTTGCAAGGCGCACAGCCAGTGCAGGCGGGTTGCCGGCTATCTGCACTGGCGACAGGTCATGCCAGTGCAGACTCGTGGACGGCTGCGCTAACAGTCGCAGCGCAACCGGACGTACGCTTACCGGATCGTAGTTTGTCTGTGAGGGGGGTGCATGGGGACGTTCATGACCGCAAGAGGGCCAGCCGCCCCTCAGTAAAAAAAATCGGCGATCTTCCTGATCGTCCGCATTTCGGCGAGCTGTTCGGTCTCGATTTCAGGCAGTCCAGGCACCTGATCGCGCAGGGAGGACAGGATTTCAACCTGCTTGATGGAGTCAATCCCAAGCTCGCCCTCCAGATCCATGTCATCTTCCAGCATTTCAGCCGGGTAGCCGGTCTTCTCGGCGATCAAATTGCGTATGGTGTCGGCAGTAATGGCGTTATTGCCCGCACCATTCGTGTCTGCGGGAGGGGCAGGGGTTGGCGCAGGCGTAGGCGCGGCAGCAGCCTGTGTTGGAACCGAGCTGGCATTCGATAAACCTTGTTGGATAAAACCCGCAACCAGGCGAATGGTGCGCAGCGTTGTCAGCTTTTCCGGTTCGACTTCGGGCAGGCCTGGCACTTGCTCGCGCAGCGCGGACAGGATTTCGACCTGCTTGATCGAGTCAACGCCCAGCTCGCCTTCCAGATCCATATCCGGGTCAAGCATGTCTGTCGGATAGCCAGTCTTGTCGGCAACCAGGCGTGTGACAATAGCAATTGGATCACTGGATTGAGAGGCAACTGTTTGTGCGGCCGGCTGCGCTTGCGGGGCAGGCCTGGGGGCTGGCGCAGAAGCCGGCGTTGCAGTCATGCCATTGGTTTTGGCGGAACCATTGGAAAGTGGAGCAGTTTGGAAGGGTGTGGCCGTTGGGGCGGCAGCGGTGGGCAATGGCATAGGCGCGCGTGCGATCGGTGGAGCAGGAGTAGCAATTGGTCCAGAGGTTGGTGCGCTTTGAGCGACCGTTGCGTTCAGAAACGCCGTGTGCGCATGGGTCATCATGTGCATAAATTCAGAGTGGCGGGCTGCGATATCACGGTAGATGCGCTCGGCCTCGGTTTCTGCGTGTGCCGCCATTGCTGAGCTGGCGGGAGGTGTGTCATGTGTCGGCATGTTGGGTTTCCTGGTGGTCAAATTGGCCTGCGTTCTGACGAGCTTGGTATTGGGGGCAGGCAGCGCGCTGGCGCCGCCTTTCGGGGGGTAGGGTTTGTCGTAATTGGCGCCGCTAATAGCGACCGAAAATTTCGACGCGGCGGGGCGCTTCCTGGCAGTGGGCAAGTCGCGATACAGCGCAGCGATATCAAGCTGCTGTCCCAACACCGCAAGTTGTCCAATTGCGGAGAGGAACGTGCTGATATCGTCCTCACGCTTGTGGTCGAGTGCAAGGAGTTCAACGTTCCTGCCTGCAAATGTGCTACGCGCCAATGTCGATACCATCGAACCAGGGCCAATCCCGATAAAGATGCGGGCGCCTGCCGCATACATTGCTTCGAGACACTGGCGGAACAGAACCGGCGCGCCGATCTGCTTGCTGAGGCTGCGCCGAATGCTGGCGGGTGTTTTCGGGTACGGTCGTGCGGTCATATTCGCATAAACAGCGCATTGGGGCGCGCGGAAGGTGTGCTCCTTAAGTGCTGTCGCAAAAGGAGCAATTGCGTTCGCCACTATCGTGGAATGGAACGCGGTTGCGACATCCAGGCGCTGGGTCTTGATCTGGCGTCGCTCGCATTCTGCTGCTGCCCTTTCGATCAGTGCAATGGGGCCGGACAACACGACCTGATCCGGCGCATTATCGTTGGCGAGTACCAATTCTTCGCCGACAGCCTCCAGCACGGGCTGAATTCCTGCGGCGCTTGCTTGCACGGCCAGCATTCCGCCCACGCTTGAAGCGGCGGCTGCAGCCATGATTGCGCCCCGCTCGCAGGCGACAGATAGTGCTGTCTTGGCATCAATAACCGCGGCCTGATGCAGCGCCATGACCTCCCCGAAGCTATGACCCGCGCACATGTCAGCCTGCAGGCCAAGCACGTCGAGCAACGCAAGCTGGGCGAGGCTGGTGGCCGCAATAGCGGGTTGGGCGTGTTGCATGGCAGTGAGAGTCGCGCTTTGTGCTTTTGCCTCGGTTGCGGTTAGTGCGGTCGCCGGAAAAGCTAATTCGTGCAGTCGCAGATCGCGGGTCTCGGGCGCGCTCGCGGCTTCGTCCCATACTTGCCGGGCCGCAGGGAACGCCATTGCCAATCCTGCGCCCATACCGACATATTGATTGCCCTGCCCGGCAAACAGGAAGGCGACCTTGCCTGTTACGGCTTTGCCGCATGCATACTGTAGTCCTGCGCCCAGCGGCGCATTGCCAGCGCCATGACTCGCTAGCAAGGCGGTCAGTTTGGCTGCTTTGTTGTGAAACTCGGCGCTATGACCCGCAACAATAGCCGCGCGGCATTGGCGTGTTCGTCTGAAGTCCGCGTGGGTTTTACTGGCCAGGCGCGACAGGTCGTCTTCGTGCTCAATTTGTTGGCTGGCGCGGGTAATGGCCTCGGCCAGCGCCGCATCACTGCTTGCGGAGAACAGCAAAAGTTCAGCAGGCATCACCCGTGGAGGCTTGGCTGCATTTGGCCCGTTATACTCCTCCAGCGCTGTATGGAAGTTGCTGCCACCAAAGCCAAATGAGCTGACCGACGCGCGGCGTGGATGGCTGTTGCTGCGGATCCATGGCCGCGCTGTTGTGTTCAGATAGAATGGCGTGTCGCCGCGCAAGGCTGGCGCAGGCGTTTTGATATTCAGGGTTGGCGGCAGGACTTTGCGGTTGAGCGCGCCCACCATTTTTATCAGGCTAGCCGAGCCGGCCGCCGCTTTGGTGTGCCCAATCTGTGACTTGACGGAACCAATTGCGCACCACGGCGTGCCGGCCTTGCCCGCCGGGTCGAATACGCTGTGCAGGCCGTCTAGTTCGGCTTTGTCACCGGCAATCGTGCCGGTGCCGTGACCTTCGACCAGTTCAACGGTAGCGGGTGAGTAGCCTGCCTGCTCATAAGCCCGCCGCAGCGCTGTGGCTTGACCGCTGGCCAGCGGCGCATAAATCGCCGTTGCGCGCCCGTCGGATGCGCCTCCCAGTCCGCGCAGAACGGCGTGGATCTGGTTGCCATCATGCTCTGCATCTTCCAGCCGTCGCAGGGCCAACATGCCAATACCTTCGCCCAGCATCGTGCCATCTGCTTCCCCTGAGAACGGGCGGCAATTTCCGGTTTGCGAAAGGGCGGGCGTTTTGGAAAAGCACATAAACATCAAAATGTCATTCAGCGTATCAACGCCACCCGTCAGCACGGTATCGGAATCGCCAGTGCGCAACTCATGCAAGGCAATTTGCAAAGCGGCCAGGCTTGAGGCACACGCCGCATCTGTCACGTAGTTGCTGCCGCCAAGGTCAAGCCGGTTGGCGATACGTCCTGCAATCACATTGCCGAGCAGGCCGGGGAAGGTGCTCTCGCGCCATTCAACAAAATTGGATGCGATCCGGTCTGCTATGGCCTGGACTTCGGTCTCGGGCAGCCCCGCCTCACGCATACCCTTCACCCAAGCCGGCCGGTGCAGGCGGCCGGACATGTGGGCGGTCAGCTCGGTGGCCGAAGCAACACCCAAAATGACACTGGTGCGTGATTTGTCGAGCTTGCCGCCACTTTCGCGCTCGGCCTCTTCCAGCACTTGCCGGGCTGCTATCAGGGCGAGTAATTGTGAGGTATCGGTAGAGGACAAGGCATTGGGGGGAACACCGAATGCAACCGGATCAAAGGCCTGGGGCGATAGAAACCCGCCGCGCTTGCCGAAGGTCTTGTCGGCCGTTTTCGGATCGGCGGCGTAATAATCTTCAGCCAGCCAGTGTGTCTCAGGCACATCGTCGAAGGTGTCGACACCTTCGACGATGTCACGCCAGAAGCCGGTCGTGTCACCGCGCCCAGGAAAAATAGCGCCGACAGCGACAATCGCGACCGCGCACGGTTTGTTGTGAGATTTCTTACTCGCTGCAAGCGTCATTCGAATGGCCGAGGTTTAAATGAAAACAAATGTGGCGCGACGGCAACTCCGGCAGCGCGTAATTGTGATGCTCGTGCTAAAGTTGCCGCACCTTCGAGCAGATTCCACGCGATTTGCCTGATATTTCGCGCTTCTATGGGTTCCAGATACGTCCCGGCGACCCAATCATTGAATGCGCCCATGGCGGGTCCACACCATATCTGGAAATCCGCCTGGCGCGCCTCGTCGCCCTCACGCGCCCATTGCGCGCCCATGAAGAGATAGCGCCTGCAAACGAGAGCAAATTTCTGGTTCGCATTCTTTTCAGCCTGTTGGACGGTCTCAGGATTGGTTTTTTCAAGAAAATCGCGTGTGGCTTCCCAAGCCGCGGCAAAGGATTCTCCCAGAATTTTTTCCAGCCATTGGCGCTGCTTCTCATCCATCGCTTCAAAAGACGCGCCTGCGCGGTAGAGCGCATAGAGCCGTTCGCCGCGCATGGCGAACAATGTGCCACGCTTCAGCACCTGCACTTTGACGCCTTGCTCGAACATGTCTGCGGCAGGGGCCATCATCACATCGGCCGGTCCCGCTTTGGCCAGTGCGCGGCGTCCAATCTCGGACAGGCCGGACTCTTCAGCAGACTGGTTGATTGAGCCCGTCAGCACGTAGGCCGCCCCCATCTGGTATGCCGCCGCGACGGAGTGTGGCGTTGCTATTCCGCCCGCAAGGCCAATGCGGATGCCGTCCGGATCAATACCGTGTTGTTGTGCCGTGCGGGCGCGCGCCTCGACAAGAGAGGAGAACACGACGCTCGCCGGACGGTTGTCTGTGTGCCCTCCGGAGTCTGCTTCCGCGGTAATTTCAGCGGCAACGGGTACGCGGGCGGCAAGTTTTTCCTGCTGCTCTGAAATTCGTCCGTCAGCGACTAGTTTGTCCAGGATTTCTGCTGGCGCGGGGGCCATGAACTGGCGGCCGACTTCAGCCCGTGAAACCTTGGCAAAGACGTGATTTGAGCGCTTGACATGACCGTCTGCATCAAGGCTGAGGCCGACCGCCGTGTAGCGCACAATTTCCGCCGACAGGCGCATGAAAGCAGATGCCGAAACCCGCCTCACCCCCTTTTCAAGGAACAGATCGACAATGGCTGCTTCATAGCCAGGTTGTTGAGGAGTGTGGATGAGATTTGCACCCCAAGAGAGCCCTTGCGACTCGAGTGCGCTTTTGATGCGGGTGAGCTCTCTGCGGATTTCATCCACCTGTAGCCCGGCGCTGCCATAAAAGCCGAGCAACCCTGCCTCGGCGGCGGCGATGACCATTTCCGGTGTGGCAATCCCGCGCGCCATTTCACCGGCAACATAGGCAAACCGCACATTGTGGTCATGGGTAAACTTCCTGTCGCCCAGCCATTCGGGATAGATTGGAGGCAGGGTGTAGGCGGGTGCAGACCCACTCTGATCCGGTCTCTGTACTTTCAGGCCTGCGTCGGTTGCCCAAATAGGAACCGCATCGCGCGGAAGGCGTACGGCACGCTCTACCGGGCAGAGATGCGAAAGCGACATAAGATTTCCTAAGTTTGCAGGTAGAATTCGTCTTTATATCGTCGCTCAGACGCGGATGAAATGCCTGAAATGGCCGCTTACTCTAACACTGACAGGATGTTAGCGCATCTATCAAAACACCGGCAAAGCCAACGCCTTTATTTCATCTTCGCCAAAAAGTCCGCCAGGCTCTCACGCATCGCTTTATTGACCACGTGAAACGCAGGTCGCTCTTCCAGCCGCTGCAACAATGCTTGCGTGCCGGGAATATCGTCTATCAGCGTCCACCCATAAACCGATTGTGTGACGTGGTTGGCATTCGGTAGCGTTTGTGATGCCACGATGTCAGCGTAGCTGAGCGAGTCACCGGCAATAAACGGCGAAAGTTTCGCCAGCGCTTTTACCGCGGTGGCGCCACGCTTCAACACGGGCTGCACCTCTTCAATGGTCGCCGCGGAATTGCTGCCGCCGAAAAAGACGCCGGGGTACAGGCGCCGTGCCGGCAATTCCAGATACAATTCGATACATTTAATGAGTTCGCGCACCTGGGCGCGTGCGTAGGGTGCGGCCGGGTACAGCGGGATAGCGGGATACTGCTGTTCGAGATAGTCGAGAATGACGCTGGTTTCGCTGAGGAAACCGTGTTGGGTTTCAATGCAAGGGACTTTGCCCATCGGGCTTTTGCACAAGTAATCCTGTTCCTGATTGGGGTAAGCCATCACTTCTTCAAACTCGATCTGTTTTTCCAGCAGGGCAATTTTCACCATATTGAAATAATTGCTTACCGCAAAACCGTACAGCTTCAACATTTGACGACCCTCTGCTTGACGAATGAATGCGAGCGCGCCGAAAGCATACCGCGCTTGCAGCGGCTAAACCAGTGGAGCGGGCTAGGCGAAGATCGCCAGTAAGCCAACGATTACGCAATAGATGCTGAAGTAATACAGCTTGCCTTGCTTAACAATGCGCAGCATGGCGGTGCAGGCGAACAGGCCGGACGAAAATGCTGCGGCAAAACCCGCCAGGGTGACACTAAACGGCAAAGACCACAGGGTTGGGTCTTCAATAATGTCTTTGGTATCTAACAGTGCTTGCCCAAAAATGGGTATCAGCACCATTAAAAAGGAAAATTTCGCCGCCTTGGCTCTGTCAACGTTCATTAGCAAGGCCACGGCAATTGTCGCCCCTGAGCGCGAAATACCCGGCAGAATAGCGACCATCTGCGCGACGCCGATAATCACCGCGTGGCCCCAGCCCACTGCCTGGTCCGTGCGTTTTACGAACGAAGTGAGAAACAACAGGGTTGCGGTCACCAACAACATGCTGCCTACCAGCACCAGGCGGCCTTCAAACAAGGACTCTACCTGGTCTTTAAAAAACAGGCCGACAATGGCGACCGGAACGGCCGACACAACGAGCTTGAGCGAGTATTCCCAGGCTTCGTTATAGGTGAGCTTGAACAAGCCGGCGATTATTTCGACGATATCTTTTCGAAACACCAGCACCGAGGCGAGCGCGGTGGCGACGTGCACCAGAATTGTAAAATCAATGCCAATTTCCTGCGTGCCCAGCAGCGCTTTGCCCAGTTCGATGTGACCACTGCTGCTGACCGGCAAAAATTCGGTAAGACCCTGGACGATGCCAAGGATAAAGGCTTCGAAAGCATTCATTATTTAGAGTAAGACCCTATTTAGCGGGGCAAAAAAAATACAGCCAGATGGCTGCAACTCTCTATATAATAGCAGAAATGGCGCCGAGCAATTAGCGTTAAATACACGAGCAAACCCTATTCCCTGCTGCAGAACTTCTGCGCTGATTGCCTGCAGACAAGCCCTATGACACTCGTTCGTCTCGACAATATATCCATTGAATTCGGCACCACGCCGTTGTTGCTGAATACTGATTTTTCTATCGAACCCGGGGAAAAAATTTGCCTGATAGGCCGCAATGGTGCGGGCAAGTCGACTTTGCTGAATATTATCAATGGCTCAATCGCGCCTGACAGCGGCGAATGGCATTACCGTGAGCACTTACGTATTAGCCAACTGGAACAAAGCCTGCCCGGTGATCTACAGCGCGTGGTTGCCGACGTGGTGCGGGAAGGTCTGGCTTTGCAGCAGCGCCTGATTGAGCAATATAATGCGCTGGCGGCATCCGAGCTCGACGACCATGGGCTGCGCCAGCTGCACGATTTGCAGGCACAAATCGAAGCTGCCAACGGCTGGCAAGTTGACCAGCAGGTAGACACAATTATCTCGCAACTCGATTTACCGAGCAGCAGTACACTCGCCGAGCTGTCTGGTGGTTGGCAGCGTCGAGTTGCACTGGGAAAAGCACTGGTATCAAAGCCTGATCTGCTGCTGCTCGATGAACCCACCAACCATTTGGATATCAGCACTATCGAGTGGCTGGAACACGTGATAAAGGGCTACGCCGGTGCTGTCGTTTTTATCACCCACGATCGCAACTTTTTGCAACGGCTCGCTACCCGTATCGTGGAAATTGATCGCGGCCGCTTGCTCAGTTGGCCCGGTAACTATCAGAATTACCTGCGGCGAAAAGAAAAAGCGAATGTGGAAGAAGACAATCGCGACGCCTTGTTCGATAAACGTCTGGCACAGGAAGAAAACTGGATTCGTGAAGGTATTAAAGCCCGCCGCACCCGTAACGAGGGTCGCGTCAGGGCCTTGCAAGCGATGCGCAAGGAGCGCCAACAGCGGCTAGCGCGCCCGGGCAAAGCCACTATTCATGTTGACGTCGCCGAACAGTCCGGGCGCAAGGTAATCGAAGCGCGCAGCGTAACGCACGCTTATGCCGGTAACACGCTGCTTGAAGACTTCAGCTGCAAGGTGTTGCGCGGTGATCGCATCGGCTTGATCGGTAACAACGGAGTGGGTAAGACCACCCTGCTCAAGATTTTACTGGGCCAGCTCGCTCCCGACAAGGGTTCGGTTAAGCTCGGCACCAATCTTGAAGTTGCTTATTTTGATCAGCTGCGGCGCGAACTGCAGCCCGATAAAACCGTCGCCGAAAACGTCGGCGACGGCAAAGAATATATAAAAGTTAACGGCCGCGACCGGCATATTATCGGTTATTTGCAACAATTTCTTTTCCCCCCAAAACGTGCGCTGACACCAGTGCGCGCCCTATCGGGTGGCGAATGCAACCGCGTGCTGTTGGCGCGGATGTTCACACGCTCAGCCAATCTGTTAGTGCTCGATGAACCCACTAACGACCTCGACGTGGAAATGCTGGAGGTGCTGGAGGAAAGGCTGGTGCAGTACGATGGCACCTTGCTGATCGTCAGCCACGATCGCGACTTCCTCGACAATGTTGTCACCAGCACCCTGGTATTTGAGGAAGACCGCCAGTTACGCTCACACGTCGGAGGTTACAGCGACTGGGCGCGGCGCGGCGCGAAATTGTTGGTCGCCGAAGCGCCGGTTGCGCAATCGAAGGAGCAAACCGAAAAAGTCGTCTTATCCCGAAATAGCAAACCGAAAGCGCAGCGCTTGACCTATAAACTTCAACGCGAACTGGATCGGCTACCAGCAAAAATGGAAGCGTTGGAGAATGAGATAACGCAGCTGCAGGCGCGCGTCAGCCAACCGAATTTTTATGCCCAGCCGTTTGTGGAGACACAGCCGATATTAGACCAGTTAACGGCTGCGCAGCAGGCCTTGGAGGGGGCAACCAATCGCTGGATCGAACTGGAAGATACAAAAAACAGCCGTTAAGAGCGCAGGCAGCCGGACGTTTTTTTCGGTCGTTCCTCGCTCCAAAAATGTCGCTGCTGCAAGCGTTCAGTGGGTGTAGCTACATCATGTTTCAGCTACACCCTTGTGAGACTCGATCGGCCGTAAATGCCGGTTTTAGGTCTTAATTCGCTGACGGCATCGTTGTTACTTTTGAGTGAGATTGTATTCATCCTATAGGCCTGCAAACCAGTTATATCCCTTGTCCTCCCAATATCCTCCAACCCAATCATTCGAGACGACAACACGCTCAATATGTTTGGCGTTCTTGAAACCCAGTTTTGTGGGTATGCGTAGACGAGCGGGGCGGCCAAACGCCGTCGGCAGAGGCCGTCCAAGGAAATCTAGCGCGATAATTGTTTGCGGATGAAGGGCGGAAGCCATGTCGATACTGGTCCAATAACCATCGGAGCAATGGAACTCCACGTAGCGAGAACTGAGATCAGCTTGGGCGCGTTCGAGCAGATTTCTGACCGACGGCCCCGACCACTGACCGACCGCGCTCCAGCCCTCAATGCAAATCAGGCGGGTGATCTGCGATTCTGAATCGAGTTGTCGAAGGTCGGATACGGTCATGGACAGGGTCTTGGAAGTACGGCCCCCGACAATCAGGCGCCATGCGTCTATGTCCACATTTGGCGCGAGCGATTGCGGGTAGAATCCGTTGAAGGGAAAGGGAGAGGTAATGGTGGAAACGTCATAGGTCTGAGCCGACTTGTATGGGTCAAACAGAAAATGTTGTGTGCGGTCATTCCAGTAGGATACGCTCTGCAGGATGTTACGGTTCGCATTTGGAAACATAATCGATGCGCCGCCGAGCGCAGCTGCCGATCCAACTCCAGCAAGACCAGTGAGTACGGCGCGACGTGATAAGTCAATTTCATGCCTCATGGGGCTTGTCCACTCTTTGGCTAGTGGCGAATCCGAATATCATCCCTGCGATTGTTTTGGGTACCAAAAGAGCCATGGCAACGTGAATGACGAGAAATACGCATATGCCGGCCATCGCCCAAAAGTGCCATCGACGAACCCA
Organism: uncultured Pseudomonadales bacterium; assembly: GCA_964544755.1. GTDB lineage: Bacteria > Pseudomonadota > Gammaproteobacteria > Pseudomonadales > JAUIET01 > JBBKXJ01. The sequence goes on from CAZJDL010000066.1 coordinate 19,572, forward strand.
CTCATAGCCACCCATCGTGTCGCCAATGAAGCTGAACTGAACCGGTTTCCAAAGTGCCAGACCTGAAAGAAAGGCGATGATCATAATCACTACAACGCCCAGATAGAGCAGGCGTTGAACCTGATTGTAGACGGTCAAATCATGTCCCAGATTCCCCTTTACCGCCGCGCGAAGATCGTTGGCAAAGCCGCTTGGAGAAATAGGCGTTAGCGGAATACCTTTTCTCAGGATCAGTCGTCTGATCAGAAAGCCGCCCAGCGAAATCAGAAAAAGCCACATGGCTGCAAAATGCCAAAGCAAGCCAGTTGTAAGATCTGTGCCGAGCGTAATCCAGTCGGGAAACGAGATCGGGTAGAACGGCGCTGCATTGAATACCTCCCATCCGCTGAAAATCAGGGTGAGGATGGCTGCGGCGTTGAGCCAGTGCAAAAGGCGTTCGAAGCCGCTACGAATCTTTCGATCATGCGCCATAGTAAATTGCCAAATTGCAGGGATAGGATCGCCAATCCCTCAATTGGCGATCCCTGACGGCGCACATCAAATGGGAGGAAGTGTTCCGTCTTTACTGATGCCAGCAAGACCTGCGGACAGCTTATCGCCTTCGACCTTGGCAAACAGAATTGCGTTGTCTCCCACGACAAGACGGCGCTCCTTGTCGGGTGCAAAGGTCACAACCGGCGCGTTTTCCGGAACTTCAATTGTTTCCGTATCACCTTTGTAGGACACGGTGATTTTGCGATCGCTTGCCGTGCCTTCTAGTTTGGCAAGCGAGGCATTGGTCATGCGGCTACCCGGAACCAGATCCCAGTCTCCATCGCCTTCATTGAATCCTTTCATGGCATCAGGAAAGACGACAACTGCCAAAGCACGTTTGCCCCCGCCAGGAGCAGGTACTGACGGAACGCCGATGTAGTTGTCCGTCTTGAGGTCTTCGAAGGAAAGTGATGTGTAGACGAATAGCGTATAATCCTTCGCCATCGACACTTCGACTGCTTGCTCGGCAGCTGTTTCGATTGTTACGACATCACCGTTCACCGAGGTTACTTTTCCTCGGATATGTGGATCATCGGCCGCCAGAGCGATAGACGACATCGCAAACAGTGCTGCGGCGAACAGCGCCGCCTTCTTTGAGAAATTGTGGAAGTGTTTCATCATGTGTTGCTCCCTGAATTGGTTGTTCGCGTTGCTGCGAGGTTTGTTAGCGAAATCATTATCGACATTTTTTGGAGGGAGCGGTATCGGGCAAATGCCCGAGTGAAACGACATTCTCGATCAGCTATTATTGCAAGCGTAAACGGCAACGAACCGGGTAACCAGGTACTTGTCGAGAATTCATGGCCGACATCAGTTTGTGGCAAGGAGGGCTGAGGGTAATGGTTGGAAAAGTCTAATGATTGATTTGCAAATAGGGATGATAGGCGTATTCGCGTTCGCCGGAGACCTCAGTATGGGGCAACCTTCCAGCCACTCGCCGCGAACGGCCTTGCTTTCTACAAAGCTCGCTGACAATATTGGTTGCACAGCTGTGATGCGGCGGGACGCACTCCAACTCGCTTTGCTGCGTTGGAGCGGCTGTACCGCCAATGCCGATGAATTTGAACATCTGTTTGGAGACGATGTGGCAGGTCGAGCCGCGTTGATTGCGGGTCAGGACCCCTTCATCAACAAGCGCGCGCCAACAGCGTCGATTTCCAGCGTCATTGACTCGCTTGCTGCAATGCACTGCGAAACCGGAATCGAAATAACGCAACGTCTTCAGCTCGGGGGAGCCACGCTCTCGCGAGCCTTTCTGGATTTGTTCGAACACTGGGATGGAAGCGGAAACCCAAAAAATAAAAAGGGTGACGACATTGAAACCGCAGCACAGCTGGTTTCAATTGCCGGCGATTTGGAAGTCTGGTCGCGTGTCCATGGTCTTCACAAGGCTCTGCTGATGTTGGAGGAAACTGCTGGCTCACATCACGATCCACGTTTGGTTGGGACGGTCATTCAGCAAGCCCCCGGTTGGTTGTCCGCACTGGAGGAAATTGACGCCTGGGCAGAGGCGGCGCTGGAGGTTGGCTCGGGCACAACGTTCGATGTGGATCTTGACGCGCTGGCCTACCTTCTTGCCGATTATGTTGATCTAAAAATACCCTCACTTGGTCGTCTTTCCAGGTTGACAAGCCAGATGGCCATGAAAGCCGTTGACGGCGAGGACGCTGTAGATCTCAAAAGAGCGTCGTTGATCTATACGCTTGGATTTGTCAGCGTTCCCAACCGGGTATTGACGGGGAGCCAGTTTGCTTCCGGTTCGGTGGACGAAGCCATACGGATAATACCTCACTGGACCGAGCGGATGCTCAGCCGTTGCCCGCAATTCAAAGGTGCCTCTACCATCGCAGGTTCTGCCTTTGAGCGACTCGACGGTTCCGGTTTCCACCGCGGGCTTACGCAAAAACATTTCAATGCTAACTGTCGATTGCTCCAGGCAGCATCCTTGGCGTCTATTCTGATCGGCAAGAGTTCGGACGATGGCCAGGCCAAAGAAAAAATTGCAGAAGCCCTTTTGGAGGGTGTAAAGAGGGGTTCGCTCGATGCAAATGCGGTCGAGAAGATCACGCCTCAATTGGGATTGAATTCAGCAGGTCTGAAGTTGATCGATCGTCCTGGGCTAGAGGTTTCACCGCGAGAAACGGAAGTGCTTGATCTGTTGTCGAAGGGGCAATCCAACAAGCAGATCGCGCGCACGCTTGGCATATCTGCCAGCACGGTTGGAACGCACGTCGAAAGCATTTACAGAAAGCTTGGCGTCTCCAATCGTGCAACAGCTACGCTGAAAGCCCTTGAAGAAGGGTTGCTAGTGTAGCGTATTAAATTGACTGTTGATTTGATATTGCTTGGCGAGCACGCTCCACATTTCACCAAAATGGCTTCGGCCGACTTCGGCCAAACAAATGGCTTTCCGAATTATGGTGTAGCTACAGAATGATGTAAATATATCTCTATGCAGAACAAATACTGGAGTCCACGTGATATTGAGCGAGGCAAGACTAGGCGCCTTATCGAAAAAGCCTGTCACAGGATAACACCCGTACGTTGAAACTTTTCTAGGAGGAAATAAGATGATTGTATTGAATAGACGCCAGTTGCTGGCAGGATCAATGAGTATGGTTGGTGTTGCGACATTGCCCTCATTAGGAATGGCTGCCGAAACGCTGCGCTTGACCATGGCGTCCAGCCACCCAACAACATTGCCGTGGGTCGGAGTTTTGTCAGAACATGTTGTGGGCCGAAGCAATGAGCGGCTGGCGGCGGCCGGCGGTAGTTACGAAATCGACTGGACGGAAAGTTACGGCGGTGCCCTGTACAAATTTGACAAAACTCTTGAGGCCGTGGCCGATGGCCTGACAGATATGGGTTGGGTCGGAACCCTGTGGGAAGAAAGCAAGATGCCCTTGCAAAATGCAGCTCCTCCCGCTGAGATTACAAACGCTCGTTAATTGGAAAAATCTGCCG
>CAZJDL010000067.1:0-20149 GCA_964544755.1 uncultured Pseudomonadales bacterium
GACGCAAAATTTCCGCCCCTTTTTACGTCAGCTGAAGCAGGCGTTATGAGTCTTTGAGTTTAGATTCGAAGTCCATTCTCTTGTGAAGTATTCTAATTACTCTGATGTTGCTTTCATCTGGTTGCACGTAGAATATTACGTGACTTCCTTGCGGAAATTTTCTATAACCCTCTCGAATATAACCACATTTTTTTCCAATCAACGGCTGAGTTGCAAGTTCATGAAACGTATCATCGAATTGTTTCACATACAGGTCGCGCTGCTTCTTTCCCCAACTCCTTCCCGTGTATCTAGCTATCGCTTTCAAGTCAGCTTTTGCGCGCTCAGTTAGCGTGAATTTCATCGTTCATCGCTTTCGTTATCCAGCTCTTTTATGAACGTATCGTAGCTGTACTCAGCCAACCCGCTTTCTTCGCCGTCAATCAGAAGCTGACGAAGCGCATCGAGCTTGCTCTGCGTGTCTTCGAGCAACCGCAGTCCCGCTCTAACAACTTCACTTGCCGAACCATAGCGGCCACTTTCAAGTTGATTCGAAATGAACCCATCGAAGTGCTCACCCAGAGAAATGCTAGTATTTTTTTTTGCCATAACGCTCACCTTGAGTACCAACATATACCTAATTATGGTATAAAACTCATAACAAGGCAATGAACCGGACATTTTAAAGCCTGCTTCCGCTACGCTTCAGCACACTTTAAAATGCCCGTTATCGCGGCGTTAGGCGCAGATATGTTGGTGGTATAAAGAATGTCATACGAAGACTATGAAAAAGACTCAGAAGAAATAAGAGAAGAGAATAAAGTGCTCTTAAAAGCTTTTGAGAAACGGCTTCTTGTTAGTGGGTTGAAGAATAAAACCATAACAAAGCATATCCAAAATGTAGATTTCTATATTAACGATTACTTGCTATATGACGATTGCGTTCATGCGAAAGATGGTATTTCGTCAGTACATGGCTTTTTTAACTGGTTCTTTCCAAGAAAAGCCATGTGGTCGAGTAAGGCATCAACAAAAGAAACCGTCGCCAGTTTAAAGAAATTTTATAAATGTCTTTCTGAGTTGGGCTTTTTGGAAGTCACTGATTACGAGTTTCTTTTATCAGAGATAAAGGCAGAAATGCCAGAATGGCTAGCGAACTATAGTGACGAAAATGGCTGGTAAAAAGCACCTAATCGGGATAGGGGGCTACTTGAGTAGCTCCCTATCCCGATTGGACAAGCCCGGGGTCAGTATTTCTGAGGTGCTATGAAAACAGCTTTTTGTTGGCCAGTGTGCTTCGATGTCAGCGAAGTGCTGAGTCCTCTGCTCGATGTGGATAAATGATTCGACGTAAACTGCGTTGACCGGCAACTGGCGTGGAGTAGGCGCATTAAGCGATGCCGGGAGCGCACCAGGCGATGTTGTAGCGGCGCTTGGTGCGTTTTTATGATTTGGCGTTGTCGCCATTAACCAGCGATTGCGGGTAGCTGTCAAACTGCAAGCCGGTGATCCGATTCAGGTTTTCCAGTGCCTGGTCGAGACTGGGGTCGAACAGTTGCACTACGTCGGCTTTGCGTTTTGGCGTTTGCTCGTCAGTTTCTATCGGTAACGGTCTGCTAAGGTTCATTTTAAAATCTCTACGGCGATGTGAGTCGATTCAGTAGTAGGGCTATTGGTATTCACATAGCGATAATTGTGCCAACCTTTAAGCCATTGTTTATTAAGAAGTAATTTTTAGAAGTGTATGATACGACGGCAAAATACGAGTGTAAGTGACAAATTTTGACCACTAATGGTCGATAAGCGTCCGGTTTATGGTTATTGTTTCGCCGGGGCGAGATTTGTGAATGTTGTAAGGTTGGAAAGTCACACGCGGCAGCAAATCGGTACATTCCTAGCAAAAACTCTCCCGCTGGTTCTCCTGATGTCGATAAAATACCGTATTCGAAGCAGAGCGCGTTCGTAGTGAAGAAAAATCTGATCAAACCGTACGAATTTTGGCAGCCGCGAATTTTCGAGGCGCCGTATTATATCTATCTCGGTGTTCAATGTGTTCTCAAGGGCGTTGGTATCCGCACGCTCGCCAAAGCCAATTACTGCATGGACCACGGTGAGATCGGTATTGGCTCAAAATACGCAAGCCAGCTGGTTTTCAAGCAAGACTATTTTATGCCGAGTGCGCTGGTAGAAGACGTTTGGCCATGGCCGCAAAAAGAGAACTTCATTCTCGAATTTATCGAGCAACACGATTACCCCGTTATCCTTAAATCTGACGTCGGCTGCGTTGGCAAAGGCATTTGTAAAATTAGCCACCTGGCCGACGTGAAAAAAAATGTACCGCTATTAATGGGAGACTACATTCTGCAAAAATTTACCCCTCACGCGTATGAGTGTGGTATTTTTTATGTGCGCCAAAACGGCGTGCCACGCATTACTGGAATGAACGAGAAACACTTTCCAGCCGTGGTCGGCAACGGCAAAGACAGCATACATACCTTGGCGCAAAACCACGAACGCTATAGTCATCACTGGAGTTCGTTTCTGCAGTACGTTGACACCAGCGGCGTGCCGGAAGAGGGAGAAGAAGTACGTTTATCCTTTATCGGCTCCCACACCCTGGGTTGCAAATTCACCGACGGCATGCACCTGCTCACGCCCGCGTTGGAACAGTCATTGTTCGAAGTTTTTGCCGATCGGCCCGGTTTCAATTTCGGTCGCGTCGACGTGAAAGCCGAAAGCGAACAAGCGCTGCAAGAGGGTAGGTTTGTGGTCATCGAAGTTAACGGCGTTGCCTCCCTGCCTACCCATATGTTCGACCCGAAATTCAATATTCTCGAGGCGTACAAAATCTTTTTCGAGCACGGCAGATATTTAGTTGAAATAGCACGCGAACATAAACATCAACCGATGGACTTATTGTCGTTGCGCGACATTATAAATAGAGTAAAAGTCAATCAACGCATGTTGAACCGCGTGCACGAGCAGCTTAAAGACGGTGCTGCCACAGTTTAATCCTTAGGTAGTAGCACTTCCGTACAATTTACATTGCCTTGATTGTGCGCCACAGTGAGCGGTAAGCTCTAGCATGTCAGCTTGTTATCGACTCACCAGATCAAAGGAGGGCCGTACAATGGCCAAAGCACCGAAAATCTGCTTCGACAGACTTCTCCCCCAAGACTTACGCCAACAAATGCCTACCCGGAGCATGCCGGGTGGTCGCACGCGCGCGATCAGCCCCAAAGGCAAGCAATGGGTGAATGGCAGCACCATACGTATTCGCTTTGTGGACGGCACCGATGCACAGCGTGATATGGTCATGCAGTTTGCGCCGGAATGGACCAATCACGCCAACCTGGTTTTCGAATTTAGCAAAGACCCCCGAGCCGAAATCAGAGTGTCCTTCGACAGCAATGACGGCGCCTGGTCTTACCTTGGTCTCGACAACCTGAATATTCCTTTGAGCGCCGCAACGCTGAATCTGGGCTGGCAAGATGAGGGCGTTATATTGCATGAGTTTGGACATATGATCGGTCTCGGTCACGAACACCAGAATCCCGACGGCGGCATTGTCTGGAATGAGGAAGCGGTCATCCGCGACCTTTCTGGCCGGCCTAATTTCTGGGACGAGGCGACCATCAGGCACAACGTGTTGAACAAATATTCGGCTGACCAGGTGCACGGCACCGAATTCGACCCGCAATCGATCATGTTGTACGCCTTCCCCGACGAGTGGACGAAAAACATGGGCGCCACCCAGGATAACGACGACCTCTCCGAACTCGACAAGGCGTTTATTCGCAGCGAGATAATGTACCCCGGACGCGGCACAACGCCGGAGGAAACGGCGGTTGATTTGCCCGTCAGTCACGCCACCGTTGCCGAAATATCCGCAGCTGGCGAAGAAGATCTGTACCGCTTCGCGGTAGACGCCGCCGCCACCTACGTAATACAAACGGCAGGCTCAACCGATGTTGTTATGTCTTTATTCGGCCCCGGCAGCACGACTAACCTGGTGGGCGAAGACGACGACGGTGGTACGGGTACCAACGCACGGATCAGCGCGGTGCTGGAGCCTGGCACTTACTACGCGAGGGTCAGACATTACAACCCGGCAAGCCGCGGTGAATACAGGATTCAGGTGGCATCGTTGTAGCGCTGCAAGCATTGACGCGAAGCGCTTCCGCTAGGGTTATCGGCCCTGTAACGGTCTGTCAGTTTAAGTCTGTGCCGTTCATCGATGCGCTGCCAACTCCTGCAGCGCATCGACCACACCCCCTCCCAGCGTGCGTAATTGTGCCTGGGTCATAATATAGGGTGGCATCACGTATACCAGTTTTCCAAACGGCCGCACCCAAATGCCGCGCTTCAGTAGCGCAGTTTGCACGGCGTTAATATCTACTGGCGCGCGCATTTCCACCACACCAATGCCGCCCAATACGCGCACATCGCTTACGGTAGGTAGCTCCGCCGCCGGTGCTAACGTTTCTATCAAGGTTCGTTGCATCGCCAAAATGTTAGCTTGCCAGTCTTGCGACAACAGTAAATCGATACTTGCATTAGCCACGGCGCAAGCCAGCGGGTTACCCATGAACGTCGGGCCATGCATGAACACGCCTGCCTCACCGTTGCAAATGCCATCGCTGACGCGCTGGCAGGTGAGTGTTGCGGCCAGGCTCATATAACCGCCGGTCAATGCCTTTCCCAGGCACATGATGTCGGGTGCAATCGCGGCGTGTTCGCAGGCGAACAGTTTGCCGCTACGACCGAAGCCGGTGGCGATTTCATCTGCAATTAACAGCACATCATACGCATCGCACAGCGTGCGCACGCCGGCGAGGTAGTCCGCGCTGTAAAAATTCATACCACCGGTGCCTTGCACGATAGGTTCGAGGATAACGGCAGCAATAGCTTGCCGTTGTTGCTCCAGCAGTTGTTCCATTCCTTTTAAATCGTCTTCGACCAACGGCTGGCCGAATTTGCTGCGCGGAGCGGGCGCGAACGATTGTTGTGGCATTGCCCGTTGAAACATATGATGCATGCCGGTGACCGGGTCGCATACCGACATGGCGGCAAAGGTATCGCCGTGGTAGCCTGAGCGCACGGTCAGCAGCCGCTGTTTTTCGGGTTGGCCGATCGAATACCAATACTGAATGGCCATTTTGATCGCCACTTCAACTGCCACCGAGCCAGAGTCGCACAGAAACACCTTGTCCAGGCCGGCCGGGGTGATATCCACCAGCTTCTTGCACAGCGTTACCGCCTGCGGATGGGTAATACCGCCGAGCATCACGTGCGCCATCTGCTGTAGCTGATCCTGCAGTGCCTGATTCAATGCTGAATGGTTATAGCCGTGAATAGCACACCACCAGGAAGCCATGCCGTCCAGCAGCTTGCGGCCGTCGGCCAGTTGCAGGTAAACGCCGTCGGCGCGCACCACCGGGTATACCGGTGGCGGCTCGGTCATTGATGCATATGGGTGCCACAGATGCGCTCGATCGAGCGCTAACAGTTGTTGTATGTCTTGCGGCGGCAGTGCGTTAATGCGGCTCATCCGCTGTTTTGCCGAGTACGGCAGGTGGCAGTCTGCTGAGCATATTGTCCAGCAAGCGCTGCTGTGCTTTGTCGTTAGGGTGTAACCCGTCGGCCTGCATCAGCGTTTTGTTGGTTGCGACATGCTGCAGAAAGAACGGCAGAAAGGCAACGTTTTCCTGTTTGGCAATCTTTTGGTAAACAGCGCGGAACTGCGAAGTATATTTGTTGCCATAATTTGGTGGTATGCGCATGCCTAACAGGTACACTTCGCTGCCGTGCTGTTTGCCGAGTTGGACAATGCTTTGCAGATTATCCTGTATCAGCTTGATGGGTTGCCCGCGCAAGCCGTCGTTGCCGCCGAGTTCGACAATCAGTAGTTGCGGCCGGTGGTCTTGCAGAAGTTGTGGCAAGCGTTGCAAGCCGCCGCTGGTGGTCTCGCCGCTGAGGCTGGCGTTTATGACCCGGTAATCACCTTGCTGTTGCAATCGCTGTTTGAATAACTCAACCCAGCCAGAACTTTGCGCCATGCCATAGGCCGCGCTGATGCTGTCGCCCAATACCAGCACGGTGTGGGTGGCAGATGTGGCCTGGCTATAGTGCGGCGTAAAGGCGAGTAACACGTACAGCCATACGACGTGTGGATTCATTACGGTGTTAGGTTTCATGATCAAAGCGCAACATATTACAAAATCCGTTCCCAGCCATGAAGGCACATTACATATTCTACAGGATATATCGCTGCATATTGCCGCTGCCGAATCGGTCGCCGTGGTGGGCGCATCGGGCTCGGGCAAGTCCACCTTGCTGAGTTTGCTGGCTGGTCTCGATGTGCCCACGGCGGGAACGATAGAGTTGGACGGCACTGATATTACACCGCTTAGTGAGGACGAGCGGGCGCTGGTCAGGTCACGTTTGGTCGGCTTTGTATTCCAGGCATTTCAGTTGCTGCCCAGTCTGACCGCGCTGGAAAATGTGATGCTGCCGGCCGAACTGAAGCAACTATCGAATGCCAAACAACTGGCAACACGCTATCTCGAACGGGTTGGCTTAAGTGCGCGCATGCGCCATTATCCACGCCAGCTGTCCGGCGGTGAGCAACAGCGGGTGGCGATTGCCCGCGCTTTTGCGGCGGACGCGCCAATATTGTTCGCCGACGAACCGACCGGCAATCTTGATACCAAGACCGGGGCGCGCATTATCGATTTACTGTTCGAACTGAATCAAGACGCGGATCGCACACTGGTATTGGTGACCCATGATGAGCGCCTGGCCACACGCTGTCATCGCGTGCTGCAACTGGAAGCCGGGCGGCTGGTCAGCGAGTAGATATGCAGCAATTGCTACTCGGCATACGGCTACTATGGCGCGATTGGCGCGGTGGTGAGCTGGGCCTGTTAATTGCCGCGCTGACGGTAGCAGTCACCATAGTTGTCGGCATCGCCCAATTCGTGGAGCGTATTCACGGCGCCATACTGGCAGAGAGCAACGAGTTTATTGCCGCCGACCGGCTGCTGCGCAGCAATGAGGCAGTGCCGGAAGAATGGCTGCAACTGGCTAACACTTACGGTTTGAGGCATGCGCAAGTCCTGCATTTCCCGACCATGGTGCTGGCTGGCGAAGCCATGCAACTTGCTGCGGTGAAAGCGGTGAGCGCGGCTTATCCGCTGTTAGGCGAACTGACTATCCAGGCCGGTGCGCAGCAAAATTCTCAAGTCGTTGCCCACGGTCCAGCGGCCGGTGAAGTGTGGGCCGATACCCGCTTACTGCAAGTGTTAGGAGTCAAGGTCGGCGACAAGTTGTCGGTGGGCAATACCGAACTTGGTATCAGCGCTATCGTAACGCGTGAACCCGACAGCGGTTTTAGTGTGTTTTCCTATGGCCCGCGACTGCTGATGAACAGCGCGGATATTGCCGCGACAGGCGTTATTCAACCAGGCAGCCGGGTGCAATACAATCTGTTGCTACAGGGCGATGCGGAGTCGCTCGATGCCTATCTAAACGAACTGCGGCCGCAACTGGGCGATAATCAAAAAGTGTTGGGCGTGCGCGACAGTCAGCCCACGCTGGCGCGGGCGCTAGACCGCGCCGAGCGCTTCCTGCTATTGGCGGGCTCCATGGGTGTGATACTGGCCGGTATTGCCATCGCCATCGCTACGCGCCGTTACACCGAGCGGCATTTCGACTATGTCGCCATATTGCGCAGTTTGGGCGCCACGTCGAAGCGGGTGCTGAGTTTTTACCTGACCCATTTATTCCTGCTGAGCACGCTGGCAGTGCTGCTCGGCTGCCTGCTCGGCTGGGGTCTGCAGACCGCTGCCGTGAGTACTGTCAGTGAAGTGTTGCGCGTTAACCTGCCGGACGCCGGGGCGCGGTCATTTATTCTGGGTGCGGCAACGGCGTTGATTAGCTTTATCGCGTTTGCGTTGCCGTCTATTCTGCATTTACAGCAGGTAACGCCGATGCGGGTGCTGCGGCGCGACCTGGGAAGCCCCGATTTTAATCAGCGCGCGATCTACCTGTTCGGTATTTTGGGGTTGGTGAGTATTGTTTATTTATATTCGGGCGATGTAAAAATCACGCTGGCGCTTAGCGCCGGAGTCGCCGCCGTTGCCGCAGTGGTTTTGCTGATGACCTGGCTGCTGCTGAAATCCGCCAACGTGACCGGCATGCGGGCGGCCAACCCGGTGGCTCTGGCGTTAGCGGGTATTCGTCGCCGCGCCGCGCACAGTGCGTTGCAGGTGTTTGTGTTTACGTTGGCCTTGATGTTGTTGCTGGTGTTGCTGCTGGTGCGCACCTCGCTATTGGATGAGTGGCGCCTGCAAATGCCAGCCAACACGCCGAATCATTTCTTACTCAATATTACGCCGCAACAAGTTGACGGTGTGCGATTGCTACTGGCCGAAGCGGGCATTGAGACCGCGGGCTTGTTCCCCATGGTGCGCGGCCGTATCAGCGCCATCAATGGCGTGCCGTTGGCGGAGCACGAGGTGCTGGATGAGGCAACGCGGGCAAACTACAACCGCGAGATCAATTTGACCTGGGCCGAAGCATTGCCGGCCGACAACGAACTGATCGCTGGCGCGTGGTGGCAAGCCGGCGCGAGCCAGCAGTTGTCAGTGGAAGCGGGCATGGCCGAACGCTTGCAACTTGCCGTGGGAGACGAGGTCAGCTTCAGCGTCGCAGAGCGAACGCTAACAACCCGCGTGACCAGTATTCGCGCGCTGGACTGGGAGCAAATGCGGCCCAACTTTTTTATGATTTTATCGCCGGGCAGCTTGAGTGGTTTTCCGGCCTCCTACATGACCAGCTTTTTTGTACCCAAGGCACAGTCTGCGGTGATGCCGCGCCTGCTCAAGGCATATCCGACCGTCGGTATTATCGAAGTCGACGCGGTCATACGCCAGGTGCGCACTATTATTGACCGGGTTAGCAGCGCGATAGAATTAGTGTTAGGTCTGATACTGCTGTCCGGTGTAATCGTGTTGTTTGCCAGCGTGCAAACCAGTATGGACGAACGCTATATGGAACAGGCGATTTTAAAAACGCTGGGTGCGCGTTCGAAATTATTGTTTAGTAGCCTGCTGTTTGAGTTCGCTTTACTTGGTCTGTTGGCCGGCGTGCTGGCGGCGCTGAGTAGCGAAGCGATTGTGTGGTTTCTACAAACCCGCGTACTGGAGATGGAGTATGACGTGCATGTGTGGGTGCTTATTGTTGGCCCGCTGGGTGGGGCGTTGCTGGTGGCCGCGCTGGGCTTGCTGATCAGCGCGCGAACGATTCAGGCGACGCCGATGCAGGTGCTGCGCGAAGCGCGATAGGGCTTTCGCCGCCAAGGTCAGCGCAATACTAAAAATTCGACCGCTTGCGGAATTTCAAAGTTAATCGACGTGTAGGCAATGTCGTATATGCCAATCACCAGGCCGGCGATGGCGCAGGTTGCCAGGCAAGCCATGGTTAACAGGGGTAGCAGTCGACTGATCGCAGATTTACGAGTACGCATGATGTTTTTCCTTTGGTGCTCTTTTTATTGAGCTAAACGGGTTCAACATCAAACCGTTCTTGGCTTTCCTTTGTTTAGCTCCCGCAGCTCCTCCTTTATAGTTAATCTTTCGCATTATCTGTGCCAACGCATAAAAAAACACTATTTATATAAATAACAATTAGATAGAGATATAAGTTAAGGCTGAAAAAACACTTTATTGTTACGAAAAATCGACTCCTCCCCGCAGCCGTTACGCTTGGTGACAGTTGCTGAGTTTTGCGGTTGCGGCATATTACCAAAGCGCGCAAAATCGGCTCTGGAATTAAAGCGTGGAGCAACCGACCTCGTGCGTCCCAACCTCACCCATATTGCCTTGCACGTCGCCGACCTGGAAGCCAGCATCGCGTTCTATCACTCGTATTGTGGTTTGGAAATCGTCCACCAGCGCAACAATGGCAGTAAGCGCGTCGTCTGGCTGGCCGAGCAGGGGAGGGAGCATGAAATGATTTTGGTGCTTATGCCTGGCGGCAAACCGCGCGCGCAGGAACCGACCGACTATAGCCATCTGGGTTTTGCGCTGGCCAGCAAGGCCGCAGTCGACGCCATCGCGCAGCGCTCTCGGGAAGAGGGGTGTCTGGTATGGGAGCCACGCCAGGAACCGTTTCCAGTAGGTTACTACTGCGGCGTGTTTGACCCTGACGGCCACGCCGTTGAATTCAGCTACGGCCAGCCGCTGGGGCCGGGTGCGGCGGCTCTGACCGGCGCGCGATAAGCCAGTAAATTGCCGAACGTTGCTACTCGTCTTGGCGGCGAGTACAGCGGGCAAAACTCCGAAATCTAAATGAGAGAAATTTGCAATCGTATTGTAATTTGATACGATAGCATTCTACATTTGGGCATGTTTCTGGCGTCAATAAATCGCTGGCGTCAATAAATTAATAAATAATAAGGGGTTTCGATGTATTTACGAGTCTGGCTTTGTACTTTGGCGGCGTTAATTTTGACCGCTGTTCCGGCGTTTGCGGTGGAGGACGATAGGCCTTCAATGGAGCAAATGTGGGAAATTATTCAACAGCAGGCCAAAGAGATTGAAAAACTAAAAGCCGATGCGGCGCACCGGGACCAGCGTATCCAAGACACCGATCTTAAGGTGGAGGCCACGGCGGACGCGGTAGAGCAGGGCGCTGGCTCTGCCGACAGCGCAGCCACCTGGGCAGAACAGACCAGCGTCGGCGGCTACGGTGAACTTCACTACAATAATCTCGACGACGAAGCCGGGGGCGACGATGTTGACGAGATCGACCTGCATCGTTATGTCTTGTTTTTCGGCCATCAGTTTACCGACACAGTGCGTTTCTACTCCGAGCTCGAAGTCGAGCATGGCATCGCCGGCGAAGGTAAAAATGGTGAAGTCGAATTGGAGCAGGCGTTTATCGAATGGGACTACGCGGCGCATCAGCGCGCCAAAGCGGGTGTTTTCCTGGTGCCGGTCGGCATCCTCAATGAAACGCACGAGCCCGATACTTTTTATGGCGTCGAGCGCAACAGGGTTGAAGCCGAAATCATTCCGGCTACCTGGTGGGAAGCCGGCGTGGCGTTTAGCGGCGAATTCGGTGCCGGGTTTTCGTACGACATTGGCATACACTCCGGTTTGTTTATCGAGGCATCTGAGGGCACGGCGGCGCGCCTGCGCAGCGGCCGGCAAAAAGTCAGCGAAGCCAAGGCGGATGAACTCGCTTATACCGCGCGCTTGAAGTATACCGGCGTGCGCGGGTTGGAACTGGCGGCCACGGTGCAATATCAAACCGATCTTTTTCAAGGCGAAACTTTCGCCGGTGAGTCTTCCATTGACGCCATGTTGTACGAAGTGCATGCGGCCTATCAGAGCGGGCCGTTTCAACTACGCGCCCTGTACGCGCGGTGGGATATCGACGACGGCATCAACACCGTCACCGAACGCGATGATGCCGATCAACGCGAGGGCTTTTATATAGAACCCGCTTTTAAGATTACCGATCAGCTGGGTTTGTTCCTGCGCTATAGCGAGTGGGACGAGGTGCGCGCGGATGCCGGTTCCGACATGAGTATGTCGGAACGGATGGTGGGGGCAAACTTCTGGCTTACCGAAACCGTTGTGCTGAAGGCCGACTATCAGGATCAGGAAGGGGTCGACGGCCGGGCCGAGCTGGACGGCTTCAATCTGGGGGTGGGATGGAGTTTTTAATGGGTCTTGCAGCCACGGTTCTGGCCCATGAAGAAGGAGCGTCACCTAAGTGATAAAAAATGGGCTAGTCGCCATGCTGCTGCTTATCGCTGCGGGTGGCGCGCACGCTGACACGGTTTATCAAGCGCCGGACGTATTTGTGCAACAGGCCTTCGAGGGTGCCGCGCCGCAAATGCAAACACTGTGGCTCAATCGGGAGTTAAAGCAGGGCGTCAAAAGTATTCTCCATCACCCTTTTGCAACAATGCGCGTGCGTTACTGGCGTGATGGCAGCCGAACCGCATGGATTCTGGACGAGATCGGTAAAGAAAGACCTATCACTCTGGGCGTCGTGATTGAGAACAAGACGATTATGCAGCTTAAAGTACTGACTTACCGTGAATCGCGTGGCGGCGAAGTTCGGCACGCATTTTTTACCAGCCAGTTTATCGGCGCAATGCTGAATAACAAGTGGCAGTTGGATCGTGGTATCGATGGCGTTACCGGGGCGACAATGTCGGTGCGCGCGGTCACGCGCGTGGCGCAGGTTGCACTGCTGTTTCACCAGCACGTCACTACTGGCACAACGCGGGTTGCACAGCAGTAACTAACGATGCAACGCGCGCAGCGCATCCGTCATTTTCTGTTGCGCTGGCACCGGCGGCTTGGTGCCATGGTTGTGGTGTTTGTCGTTTGGTTGTCGGTTAGCGGCATCATTCTTAATCATACAGAGTTCTTGCGGCTGGCGGAGAAGCCGGTTCGCAACGGCTTTATGCTGGCGCAATACGGCATCACAGAGCCGGCGATTAACAGCTTTAAGATTGGTCGGCGGTGGCTTAATCATGTCGGTGACCACCGTCTGTTTGTTAACACCGAGGAAGCCGTTTATTGTGCTGCGCCACTGCGCGGCGCTGTGCTTTACGAGCAGCAAATTGTTGCCCTGTGCAATGCAGAGTTATTGCTGCTCACGCCCGATGGCGAACTCATCG
This sequence comes from uncultured Pseudomonadales bacterium, assembly GCA_964544755.1. GTDB lineage: Bacteria > Pseudomonadota > Gammaproteobacteria > Pseudomonadales > JAUIET01 > JBBKXJ01. The sequence continues at coordinate 12,683 of CAZJDL010000067.1, forward strand.
AGCGCATCAATGCTTCACACGGGCTGCCGGCGCAGGCGCGTGCCATTGCCAACTGGCAAGGCAGCCTGTTGATTGCCACCGCCGGTGGCGCTATTGAAGCCGATATTGAACGCCTTACCTGGCTGCCGGCGAGCCAGTCGCCGCCGGATTCGGCCTGGTCAGCAGTGCAGCCAGTGCCGCAAGGTATGCAAGACGCGCTAACCCAGGCGTTTATTGGCGCCGATATCAGCCATGAACGGCTGCTACAGGATTTGCACAGTGGCAGACTGTTCGGGCCGTGGGGCGTCTATTTAATGGATTTCGCCGCCGTCGCCTTGTGTTTGTTGGCGGCGTCTGGGCTGTGGGTTTGGGGCAGCGCCAAATGGCGTCGCCGGCGCAAGTCGAGCGGCTAATCCGGCTGCGTATTACTGCTACACTTAACACTTATGTCGAAGTGTTAGCGGTGCGGAATGGAAAAAGTAATCAACAAGGCGGTCAATGAAATTGGCCGGGTGTTGCTCGGCAAAGAACCGCAAATTCGGTTGGCCTTGTGCTGCCTGTTTGCCAAAGGCCATTTGCTGATTGAAGATTTACCCGGCATGGGCAAGACCACTTTGTCGCATGCGTTGGCGCAGGTGCTGCGCTTGCAGTACCAGCGGGTGCAGTTCACCAGCGATTTGTTACCGGCCGACATTCTGGGTTATTCCGTTTACGACCGTAACAACGGGCAGTTTGAGTTTCATCCGGGTCCGGTGTTCACTCAGGTGCTGCTGGCCGATGAAATCAATCGTACCACGCCCAAAACCCAAAGCGCTTTGTTGGAAGCGATGGCCGAGGGCCAGGTTACCATCGACGGCGCCACCCGGCCGCTGGAGCAACCGTTTTTTGTTATTGCTACGCAGAATCCGGTCACCCAGGCTGGGACTTACCCCTTGCCTGAATCACAACTTGACCGGTTCCTGATGCGCATTCAATTGGGCTATCCGGACCCGGCCGCCGAACGTCAGTTGTTTTTGGGGCGCAACACCGAAACCACAACGGACTCGCTAAGCCAATGTCTGGCAGCTGACGATCTGGGCAACATTCAACAGTCAGTCACTCGCGTTAAGACTTCCGATGCGCTGTTAGATTATTTACAACGCATAATCGAACACTCGCGCACGGCCGAAGAATTCGCCTACGGTCTGTCACCGCGCGGCGCGCTGGCCTTGTTGCATTGTGCGAAAACCTGGGCTTTGATGCATAGCCGTCAGCATGTGATACCGGAGGATGTGCAAGCGGTACTGCCTTCGGTCACCGGGCACCGCCTGCGCGCCGCGGCGCATTTTCAAGGCGATGGCAGGGCACTGGTGCACCAGTTGTTGCATCATGTTCCAGTCATCGCCTGAAAATAGACGATGGCGAGTCTCAGCGCCCCGCTGATCAAACGTTTCGATGCGTGGGTTCGCCGCCGCATACCCGTGGCCGGCGAAGTCACGCTCAATCAAAAGAAGATTTTTATCTTGCCGTCGCGTGCCGGGCTGGCTTATCTGCTGGTGCTGGGCACGATACTGCTAGGCGCCATTAATTACGAAAACAACATGTTGTTTGGTATCTGCTTCGTGCTGCTGAGCTTGTTGGTGGTTAGCATTTTGCATACTTATAGCAACTTATCCGGCCTCAGCATTAAGTGCGGCGCGGCGCAGCCCACCTTTGCCGGTGAGCCCGCCCAGTTTGAACTCATCTTGTCGCGCCGCGGCCGGCGCGTTTACGAGGGTATTCGCATAAAGTGGCCTGAGTCCGATGTTGTTACTGCCAGCTTGCTTGAGGGCAAGCAAAAACGCGTTCCCTTATTCTTGCCCAGCCAGCGCCGCGGCGTGATGAAAGCTGGGCGCTTGCTGGTGGAAACCTACTATCCGGTGGGTTTAATTCGCGCCTGGACCTGGCTCGATTTTGGCGCCCAGTGTCTGGTTTATCCGAAACCCATTGCAACCCACCGCTTGCTGGCCGCCAGCAGTGAGTACAATCAGGAAGGCAAGTATTTACAGCAGCACGGCACCGATGATTTTGCCGGCTTTAAAACCTACGTGCCTGGTGATTCACTGAAACAGGTAGCCTGGAAAAACGCTGCGCGTGGCTTACCGTTGATGACCAAGCACTACGAATCGCAAGCTGAGCAACGTATCTGGGTCGATTGGGCGCAGTTCGACCAGCAAGACACCGAGCAGCGCCTGTCGCAAATGTGTTACCTGGTGTTGCTGGCCGAGCAACGTAAACTGGAATACGGCTTGCGCTTGCCGGGCATTGAAATGCAGCCCGACCTGGGTGTGCTGCATAAACTCAAAGCGCTGCAAGCCCTGGCGTTGTTCGGACTGGAGCGAGATATTTAACATGTCGATCGCGTTTCAGATACCACGCAATTGCCTGGCTATCTTGCTCGTTGCGCAGGCGGCCGTGTTGTTGCCGCACCTGACGCGCTTGCCGATATGGGTAAGTTTGGTCTGTGTCGTCTGTGCTATATGGCGGGTATTGCTGTTCACCGGTCGCGGATTTTATCCGGGCTCTGTGTTGAAGTTTTTGCTGGTGCTCGTTGCTTTTATCGGCATCTGGAACAGCTACGGTACGCTGGTGTCGCTGGAGGCTGTTGTCGCCTTGCTGATTACCGCGTTTGCGCTAAAACTTATCGAGATGAAGCACCGGCGCGATGTGTTTGCGGTGATTTTTCTGGCCTATTTTGTCGCAGCCATGGAATTTTTGTTTGAACAAAATTTCCTGCTGGTACTGTACGTGGTTTTTGCCGTTGTGTTGGTTACTGCGGCACTGATTGCTCTGCACGAAAGTGATGAACGCCAGCGCCCGGTGCACGCTTTGTTCACAGGTGTCAAGTTAATGGGCCAGGCGCTGCCGCTGGCGATTGTGTTGTTTATTGTGTTCCCTCGTATCGGACCGTTGTGGGCGGTGCCCTCGCAACAGACCAAAGCGAGCACCGGCCAATCCGACAGCATGGCGCCCGGCGATTTTGCCGAGTTGGCCAAATCGAACGAACTGGCCTTTCGGGTGAGTTTTGACGGTAAGCAGCCGTCGTTGCAACATCTCTATTGGCGTGGACAAGTGTTTTCGCATTTTGACGGACGACGCTGGACGGCGAGTGGTGCGGCAACGCCAACTGCGGAATGGCAACCATATCGGCGTGCGGCGCAGGCCACCGGTGTTAACGCGCAAATACGCGGCCAACCGCTGGACTACGCGGTGACGCTCGAGCCCAGTCAGCAACCGTGGCTATATGCGTTAGCGCTGGCTGCATCGAGTACGGCCGAGGTGGTTCAAACTGGCGATTTTCGTTTGCTTGCCACACGCCCTGTCGAGCAGCGCATGTTGTATCGCGTCCGCAGCCACATGAACAGCGTGTTGGAACCGGAGTTGACACGGCCGCGACGCCTGGCCGAATTGCAGTTGCCGGAAAGCGGTGACCCTCGTAGCCGCCAATTTGCCCGCGACTTGCGGCGCGAGTCCGCCGACAATGCGGACTATGTAAACGCGGTGCTCAAATATTTTAACCGCAATGAGTTTGTTTATACTTTGCAGCCTGGCAAGCTAGGCTGGCATACTATCGATGAATTCTTGTTTTCCAGCAGGCGCGGCTTCTGCGAGCACTACGCGAGCAGTTTCGTGTTCCTGATGCGCGCTGCCGACGTGCCCGCGCGGGTGGTCGTTGGCTACCAGGGCGGCGAGATCAACCCCTATGAAAACTATTTGCTGGTGCGCCAGTTTGACGCCCACGCCTGGGCTGAAGTGTGGTTGCCCGACCGCGGGTGGCAGCGGGTCGACCCGACATCGGCCGTTGCGCCAAACCGTATCGAGCTGGGGATTGGTGACACACTGGCCGAGGAATTGCGCGATAATGGCCCGCTGTCGCTGAGCAATTTCCGCCATATCAAGCTGTTAAACTGGGCTCGCTTGCGTTGGGATGGGTTGAATTATTCGTGGACACAGTTCGTTCTGAACTACGATGCCGCAGCGCAGATCACGTTTTTCGAGCGTTGGTTGGGTGCGGTCTCACCGCTGCGCATCGCCTTGTTTCTGCTGGGTGGCGGTGCGCTGGTGCTTGGCTTGGTGGCGATCAGCCTGTTACGTGACAAGGTTGTACACAAGTTGCATCCGGTCGACGCTATCTATTTGCGCCATTGCAGAGCCTTGCAACGCAGCGGTTTGGTGCGCGGCGCGAGCGAGGGAGCGCATACATTTGCGCTACGGGTCGGCCAGGTGTACCCGGAGCTGGCCGACAGCGCCCGGCGCATCGAACGTCTATACACCGGGCTACGCTATGAGCTTAGCGCTGAAGAAAACAAAACAGATATAAATAAAACCAGAAAAACCAATAAATTAAAACATGAAGTTAAATCTAGCATGAAAAAAATAAAGAGACTATCCGGCGCCAATTTGGCGGCCATGGAGGGGGGCAAAGCCCGCGTGTGAAAATTTTACGTATGAGTGACGCCCGCTTGGCTTATAATTTCACTTTTGTGTCGATCAAATAGACCTCTGGCAATGAGTGCAGTGAAGAGTCGGTGATTAAATCCATTCCAACCCCGTGCATCGGGGTTTGCTCAACCGTGATGGGTGATAGAGTCTGCCGTGGCTGTAAACGCTTCGCGCACGAAGTCATCGACTGGAACCGCTATACACACGCGCAGAAGAGCGCGGTGGATAGTCGCCTGCAGCAGCTGTTGACCCAGGTCGTGCAAAGTTATGTTGCAGTCGTCGATGGCGAGCTGCTGCAGCGTCAGATAGCCCGCCACAAAATCGCCAGCGCCGCGCATCGGAATCTTCATTGCCGGGCCTACGATTTATTGCGCGCCGGGGCCAGTCAAATGCTACGCTTGCAAGACTTCGGCCTTCAGGCCCGGTATGACGTGAACAAACGATCGGCCACGCAACTTAAGGAAGCGATAGACGCTGACTTTCGAGTGCTGTCTGAAGCTTATTATCAACGCTATTTTGGAGTCGCCGAGCGAGTAGCGGAGCGCGTTTAGGTGCGTTGCCAAAATCGCTGTTGTCGGAACCCATGACATGAGTAAAATCTTTCCATGATTAGGTTTAACCACTGTGCTGGCCAGGCTGGCGTGCAGGTAACGCTGCGTTTGTTGCTGTTGCTGTTGGCCGGCGTTGTTGGCGCCTGCGGTGGCGGGTCTGGTGGTGGCAGCGACGAGCCTGCACCTGGCTCGCAAGTGACACTGTCCGGCACCATCAGCTACACCCGCGTGCCGTATGCGGCCGATGGCTTCGGTCTAGACTATGACAATGCAGTAGACACACCTGCGCGTGGCGTCGTGGTCGAAGCGCTGAGTGCGAGCAACGCGGTGTTGGGCTCCACAGTCACGAACGCCGATGGCGCCTATAGCCTGCTTGTGGCGAAAAACACCGATGTAAGAGTGCGCGCCAAAGCGCAACTGTTGAAAACCGGCACGCCCGCCTGGGACGTGAAAGTGACCGACAACACGCAGGGCAATGCGCTGTATTCTTTAACGGGTGCATTGGATAACAGCGGCACGGCAGACTCCAGCCGTGACTTGCTTGCGCCGTCGGGTTGGGACGGCAGCAGTTATAGCAGCACGCGTGCGGCGGCGCCATTCGCCATTGCGGATACTATCTACAACGCGTTGCAGGTGTACTTAAGTGCTCAGCCAGATTCGATATTCGTCCCACTTGAAGCGCGCTGGAGCGAAAATAACATTACCAGCAATGGCGCATTGGAAGACGGCGAAATTGGCACGACGTTTTATAATTTGAATGAGCAGGCAATTTATATCCTCGGCTTCGAAAACAACGACACCGACGAATACGACGAGTCGGTGGTTGCCCACGAGTGGTGGCATTATGTTGAAGACGTATTGCTGCGTAGCGAGAATTTGGGGGGGCCGCATACGTCCGGCGACCGTCTCGATATGCGGGTAGCGTTTTCTGAGGGTCTGGGCAACGGTTGGGCAGCAGTGGCCAACGGCGACCCGCTTTATATTGACAGCGGTGGCGATGGCCAACAGCAAGGGTTTAACTTTTCGCTGGAAGCCAATGACGGAACGAATCCTGGCTGGTACAGTGAAAGCAGCGTGCAATCGATTTTTTATGACTTGCTGGATGCTGGCGCCAACGACGACGAGAACCTGAGCATAAGCCTGGCGACCGTTATTTCCGCGCTGGCAACCGATCACAAACAGAGCCCGGCGTTCGCGAGTATTTTTACGTTTATTAGCGCATTGAAAATCCACAGTGCAGTGAATATTGCCGCGATCGATCAGCTGGTTGAGGCGCAATCGATTGCATCGACCAGTAATGATGAATACGGTTCTAGCGAGACCAATGATGCAGGCAGTTCCCATGTGCTGAGCGTGTATACCGGCTTAGTTGTCGACTCAGCAACGGCCGTCAACGTGTGCAGTATCAACAGTTTTGGCAACGGCAACAAACTGTCAAACTTCCGCTTTTTACGTTTTACCATCGCCAACACGGCTAACTATCAAATTACAGCGGAGCGCACCAGCGGGCTGTCGCCTAGCGATCCTGATTTCATTGTGTTTCGCAACGGTGCGACGGTCGCTGAGGCGCTCACGACAGAGGCAAACCGTGAAGTCGAAACCATTAATTTGACGCCCGCCGAGTATGTGATGCATGTCGCGGAGTTTGCCAATACCTCCGCCGGCGGCGGCGGTGAAACCTGTTTTGATGTGCGCATCGAAACGCAATAAGCCGCTGGTAAAACGAGAGGAAATTTAATGCGATATTTCATTATGCTTTGTTGTTGTGTGTTGGCGATGGCCTGCAAGGAGGAAACTGTGGTTCCAACCAGTCATTCCAGCCAGCAAAAACAAGCGCAGGCTCGCACGACCAAACCGGGCGCCGCCGTGCAGCTGCAACACCGCATCGCCTCGCCAGTGGTACTGGCGGAGCCTGTTGCGGTTGAACTGGATATCAGCACCTCTTCGGTAACGGCCGATGTTCGTGTGCAACTGCGGGTCGATGATAACCTCAGCTTGTTGAGCGATCGCAACGAGTGGCAGCTGGTGCTGGGCGCCGACAAAAAACCGGCAACGCTAGCCGTTAGCGTTGCCCTGCAATCCGGCGTGCAAGGTTATATCCACGTGTTTGTTGTAATGAACACGCCGGATGGTGAGCGCTCGCGCAGTTTTGCGGTGCCGGTGCGCTTGCCAAAAGCCGCAACCGATGCGCAGGGAAAATCCGAACAGAAGGAGCCGCCGGGCGTTATCGAGATGCCTGCCGAAGAAAAAATCTACTAGCCGCACGCGGACACATGCATATGTCGGTAGTTTCTCGGTCGCAAGTTGAACCACAAGCACGAAAGTGGTCCCTGCCGCACAGTGCAGAGCAACTGTTAGGTTGCGCGACGCCGGATGCGTGGTTGCAAACGGCGCTGCAGCGGCAAGACACGCTGCTGATCGACCACGCCAATTGTGAGAAAAAAGCCGCATCAACCGCGCTCGGCTTGCTTTACCG
>CAZJDL010000067.1:20249-22986 GCA_964544755.1 uncultured Pseudomonadales bacterium
CGCTATTTTGATGAGGATTTCAGCGCGAGAATCGCGTTGATTGGCGAATGTGAAGCCGAGCTGATCCGCAGTGAGGATACGCAATTTCGCTTTCATAGCGGTGTTATGCTTAGCCAATAGGCTGCTGTACCAACTCCAATTGCTGCGGCCGCAAATCCAGATACCATAGCTTCGTTCCCCAATCACCGAGCACAATACGTTGCGCGTCACCGTCCGGCAGTGCGGTCGAATGGATCGATGGTCTATGCGTATGGCCGTGAATCAGCCGCCGGGTTTTATGTTGCTGCATCTGCTGCGTTACTTCGGAAAGCGTCACATCCATAATATCTTCCGCTTTATTGCTGTTCGCGCTACTGCTTTGTGCCCGCAGTTCGGCGGCGATCTGGCGGCGTTCGGTCAGCGGTTTGCTGAGTAATTGCTGTTGCATGGCCGGGTCGCGAATCTTGGCGCGGAACGTCATGTACTCGGTGTCGCGCGTGCACAGACTGTCGCCGTGCATAAGGAGAGTGGGTTGACCATAAAAATCTATGACGCTGGGGTCAGCCAGCAATTGGCAACCCGCGGCTTGGCAAAACTGTTCGCCGATTAAAAAATCACGATTGCCGTGCATGATATAAGTGGGTACGCCGCCCTCGGTCAGCGCGGCCAACGCGACGATGATTTGCTGATTCAGTTCGCAGTAGTCGTCATCGCCGATCCACGCTTCGAATAGATCACCGAGGATGTAAAGTGCGTCGCAGTCGGCCGCTTGCTGGCGTAAAAACACGATAAACGCTTGCGTTACATGGCGCCGCGTTTCGTCAAGGTGCAGGTCTGAAATAAATAAGGTGCGCCGCATAAGGACTGGTCGCTATTCGGCGACCTCGGCGCGCTCAATAATCACTTCATCGTTGGGAACGTCCTGATGCCCGCCTTTCGAGCCTGTCGGCACGGCTTTTATCTTGTCGACTACATCCATGCCACCGATGACTTTGCCGAATACGGCGTAGCCCCAACCTTGGCCGGATTCGGCGCTGTGGTTGAGAAAGTCGTTGTCTTTGACGTTAATAAAAAACTGCGCGGTGGCCGAGTGCGGGTCGCCGGTGCGCGCCATGGCAAGCGTACCGTTTTCATTTTTCAAACCATTGTTGGCTTCGTTCTGAATGGGTTCGCGCACCTCTTTTTGCTGCATATTAGCGTCGAAGCCGCCGCCCTGAATCATAAAGCCGCTTATCACGCGGTGGAAAATGGTGCCATCGTAGAAGCCATCGCGCGCGTATTGTTCAAAATTCGTGGCACTAATGGGCGCGTTTTCATGGTCTAATTCGATTTCGATGGGGCCGTGATTGGTGTGCAAAGTGATCATGCGGGCTTCCTGAAGTATTGACTATATTAAGCGAACGAAGCCGCTATAATACGGCCTTTTCCGAGGGCAAACCAGCCGATTGCGGTGCAACCATGAAGCAAACCACCAGCCACTTTATAAAAACCATTATTAATGACGATCTGAAAACCGGTAAATATGACGGCAGGGTGGTGACACGTTTCCCGCCGCATCCGAATGGTTTTTTGCATATCGGTCATGCTAAGTCAATCTGCTTGAATTTTGGTTTGGCGCAACAATACGCGGCTGGTAAATGCCATTTGCGCTTCGACGATACCAATCCGGAGAAGGAAGACATCGACTACATAAAGTCTATTCAAGCCGATGTGCAGTGGCTGGGCTTTAACTGGGATGGCCCGGTGCGCTACGCATCGAACTACTTCGAGCAACTGTATGAGTATGCGGTCAAGCTTGTTAAACAGGGCAAGGCCTACGTCTGCAGTTTGACCGCCGAGCAGGCGCGCGAGCATCGCGGCACGCTTACCGAACCCGGTATTAACAGTCCCGACCGCGATCTCGGTGTCGACCAAAACCTGCGGTTGCTGGCCGCGATGCGTGCCGGCGAGTTCAAAGACGGCGAGCGGGTACTGCGCGCCAAAATCGACATGGCGGCGCCGAACATCAATATGCGCGACCCCATTATGTACCGCATTCGTCACGCCACCCACCACCAGACGGGAGATAAATGGTGCATTTACCCGACCTATGATTTTTCCCACTGCCTGTCGGACGCGTTGGAAGATATTACCCATTCGTTGTGCACCCTGGAGTTTGAAGATCATCGGCCCTTGTACGATTGGTTTCTAGATGAGTTGCAGGCCGAGGCTCATCCGCAGCAAATTGAGTTTGCGCGGCTTAATATCAACTACACGATCACCAGCAAGCGCAAGCTGCGGCGCCTGGTGGAAGAGGGTTTTGTCAGCGGCTGGGACGACCCGCGCATGCCCACCATCGCCGGTATGCGCCGCCGTGGTTATACGCCGGCGGCACTGCGTAATTTCTGCGACGCCATCGGCATAGCGCGCGGTGACAGCGTTGTTGATATGGCGATGTTGGAACACAGCGTGCGTGACGACCTCAACAAGCATGCGCCGCGCGCGATGTGCGTGCTGCGGCCGTTAAAAGTCACACTGCTGAACTTCCCGCAAGACAAGGTGGAAACGCTGCAACTTGCCAATCATCCAAAAGACGAAAACTTTGGCCGCCGCGACGTGCCATTTAGTCGTGAGTTATATATCGATCAGCAGGATTTTAGCGAAGACCCGCCGCGCAAGTGGAAGCGTATGCAGCCGGGCAAAGCGGTGCGCTTGCGGGGCGCCTATGTGATTACTTGCGAAAAGGCCATCAAGGATGCGAGCGGCGAGGTGGTTGAAC
>CAZJDL010000068.1:0-22751 GCA_964544755.1 uncultured Pseudomonadales bacterium
AGCGCGGCAGACCGCCAAAAAGCAGTGGCTAATAAATAATCGTTACGACCCCTTTGCGCGTTATACATACTCTGTAGTATCTTTATAGATGCATTCAGGGATCAGATAAAGGGAACGCTTATGGAAAATGAACAAGGAATAATTAACTACTACCACTCTGCTAAAGTCAAACATTATGATATGGGCGACGCTAAGGTAGCAGTACGGATATATGGTCATGGGCCAGCACTTGTATTTATACATGGCTATCCAGTTCACGGTTATACTTGGCGAAAACTGCTTCCAACTTTGGCAAAAAATAATACCTGTTATGTTATCGATATTCCCGGCCTGGGTGATAGCCAATGGGGGAAAGATACTGACTTTAGTTTTACCGCACAAGCTAAGCGTTTGAGCGAATTATTTAACACGCTGTTACCCGATCATTACACGCTGATTGCACACGATACGGGCGCCACACTGGCAAGACTTATCACACTTGCTAATACCGAACACGTCGATAAATTAGTTATTATCAACACAGAAATACCCGGCCACCGTCCACCATGGATACGTTGTCATCAGTGGCTGGCAAAAATACCGGGAGCCTTGTTAGGATTTCGCCTTTGCATGAGCTCCCCGCTTTTTTTGCGTTCATCAATGGGGATGAGGGAGCTATTTTCAAATAAAAATTTACACAAAGATCCCAACACACTAAAACCCTATGTTGACCCATTAGTCCGTTCACCAATGCGTCTATTTGGAGCAATCGCCTACCTAAAAGGTATTGAGTGGAATGTTGTCGATAGCCTCAGGGCTAAACATAATGACATCACAGCCGATGTGCTTTTTCTGTGGGGAGCAGATGACAGAACCTTTCCCATTCGTTTGGGGAAAGAAATGAGTAAACAGTTTGGAGGAAAAACAGAGTTTGTTGCCATTGATAATTCGTCCTTGCTCCCCCATGAGGAACAGGCTCCTACGGTATTAAAATATTTAACGCCATTTCTTACCCGTACCTAAAAATCGGGAAAAGGGGTCGTAACGATTGTTTTATAGCCAACCTGTCGTTCGGTTATAATCATCGACGATGAAAACGCAAAAGGAATTTGCGATGCCAAGAAAAACACGGATGTACTTACCGGGTATGCCGGTACACGTAGTACAGCGCGGAAATAATGGAACCGCCTGTTTCTTTGCTGATGACGATTACCTGTATTACAAGGCAGCACTAACCGAGGGATTGAGGCGTTATGGTGCACAACTGCATGCGTATTGCCTGATGACAAACCATGTTCACCTGTTGATGACGCCCAGGTATGAAGACAGTATTTCCCGGGTCATCCAGCACGTTGCGCGACAGTATGTGAACAAGACCTATCACCGTACTGGCACGCTTTGTAAATAATCGTTACGACCCTTTTTCGCGGATGTTATTTGCTTCCTTTCAATAATTTTGCCCCCCCTTGAAGGGTTTTTTGAAACCAGCTCATCGGCTGCACTGTAAATTTTGATAATTTGATAGTTTTCGCCTTCTCTTGTTCTAACAGCTTCTTATGTAAACTCAATAAATCATCAACTTCCAAAATAAGCGATGCTTCTTTTGGTTGATAAGTACTACCAACTCGGTACTCTGTAAAAGGCTCGCTAGACATTTCGATATGCGAACCCAATATTGCATTTATCTCATGCGACTTCGAAAACTCTACGAGCCTCTGAATGCTGTTTCTATATTCCTTCCAGTTTTTGACATAGATTCTTCCTGGATAAAGCGTATCTCCAACCATCAACCACTTTGTTTTATGATCATATACGGCAATACTTTCTTCTTGATGGCCCGGTATCGGTATTACAGATAGCCTCCTATCGCCCAAATCAATTTCCTTTCTGTCGTCCGGCCAGCTCTCAAACCCAAAATATTCTACAACCGAGCTATTGTCTGGCTCTATTAGGGTTGTGTTTTTCCTGTTACGAAAGAGAGGATCGCCAGAGGTGTGATCAGCATGACTATGCGTATGCGCCACCAATAGATGATTGCTTTCGTTATCATTTGATTTGGGTAGATTCTCTATAAACTCGAGAATATCTTCTTTGCCTGATAGCGCACCCGTATCCAGCAGCAAGGTGGTTTCTTTACCCATAAGTACATAGACAAAAGGGGCCTCGAAGCTTGAGCATTTATTCTGCCTGAGAATATAAGTGCTGGAGCTGAACTCGTAGACATCTAGCGCTGGATTCTGGTTTTCTTTACAATTTTCAGAACCATGAATCCAAACTTTACGGTCAAGATCACCGAGTGCGTTTGCATAAGAAAATGAACTAATGAAAAGTAAAAGTAACGAGAAGTTTTTCAATGTGTGATCCTATTATTTGTTTCGGTAAAAGCCGGGCGCTGCAAGCTGATGCAAGGCCGCTCAGTTATCATGCTCCACGGTTATTACCACTTTCGCTCGAGCGTGCCCTTTCTCCAGGTAACGGATAGCCTCCGGCACCTCACTCAAGGTATAGGTTCTGTCGATGATCGGTGTGAGCTTGTTCGCTTCCATCAGCTCTTTTAGCTCAAGCAAATCTTCCTTGTTTAGCGACGCCGTAAACGTGACTAACTCCTGGCTCACGAACGGTGACAGCATAAGTGCTTTAATCGGTCCAACCAAAGGACCGATCCAGCCGCCGTCGTTTGGTCCACCGCCACCGATCCCAACGTAGATGCCGTTGGGGCTGATAACGCCTCTGAAAGCCGACAACGAATGGTTGCCCACGTTGTCCAATATCAGATCGTAGCGCCGAGCGCCCTCGGTAAAATCCTCTTTGGTGTAGTCAATGACATGGTCTGCACCGAGTGATCGCACCATCTCCACATTCCTTGTGCTGCACACACCGGTGACGTTCGCGCCAAACGACTTGGCGATCTGCACAGCGAAGGTACCCACACCTCCTGACGCGCCGTTGATCAAGACCTTCTGCCCCGCCTGAATCCGTCCGCTGTCGCGCAGCGCTTGCAGTGCAGTGATTGCCGCCACGGGTACGGCAGCCGCCTGTTCAAGCGTTATGTTGGCCGGTTTCAGCACCAGCGCCCGATCGTCACCAACTACTACATACTGCGCAAGGGCGCCGCCTGTCCCGCCAAACACCTGATCTCCCGGCTTGAAGCGCTTGACATTTCCGCCGACCGCTTCGACCGTGCCTGCAAAATCGACGCCCATGCTGGTGTCAGTTGGCGCGCCCAAACCGGACAGCAAGCGCATGATGTAAGGCGAACCCCGCATATCGTGCCAGTCAAGCGGGTTGACGGCAGCGGCGTGGACTTTTACCAGCACTTCATTGTCTGCGGCGCTTGGCTTTTCAATGTCCTCAAACTTTAGAACGTCGGGTGGGCCGTAGCAACGATACACAATGGCCTTCATCAAATTGGTTGCGCTGGAGGTGAGCGGCGCCGGTTCGCAGGCCGAGTTGTAGCTCAGAATAAGCGCCAGCGACACTAGCGCAACCGCCACGAACATCAAGATTATGCCGACAACTTTGTAACGTAGAGTCATAGATCTGTCTCCCATAAATTGGTGTGGATGTACTCTCACATTTCATTATTGCGACGACGAAAATAAATCGCGCCAGCCAGAAATACCGCACCCACCACAATGCCGAACCACATATCAGTCGTCGCCCACAAGGCGAACATCTCGGGCAGGCCAACCGCCGTTTGCGCTGCAGCGGAAGAATTTTCTCCCAACATCGGCAGCGCCCGCGCGTGGAAGTGATTATGAATACCGTCGAGAATATGGGTCGAACCGAACAACACCCTTTCAAACAACACTGGCAGCACCGGGATAAACACCGCCCAGAGAAACGGCAGGCGCGTTACCACGGCGGAGACCAGCAACAACCAGCCCCAAAGAGGCAAGGCCCAAAAGCCGTGCATGATGAACCCGACGACGAGCTCCACCACGCCGATAAGCACGCCGGAGTGGAACCACAGCGCGCCGAGGCTCAAATGCTCGCTGCCGCTGATCAAAGCGCTCGCAACAAGGAGGAGGAACAAGTGCGCGATAACAATCATCACGATGGTGACCAGCGGCGCGAGCCACACCGCGGTGACCAATTTGCTGAGCACCGTTTGCGTGTCACTGACGGGCACCGATTTCCAAAACAGCACCGTTCGGTCGCGACGATCGTCGAACAAACCGCCCAGCAGTACGAAGAACACTACCCCGAAATAAACCAGGGTGAAAGGCTTCGCAACGCCATGCCGCAGTTGTTGCAGGCCGTGCGTCAACTCCGCCTCGTTCGGGGGCTCGCGCGCAATCAACTGATGCATTGACTCGCGCAAGCTTGCGCTATCGCTCTCAAGCACTGCCTCACCGTCGTCGTTTAGCGCCGCGGGGTTAACGTGGCCAACCAGCAACGCCAACAACACGATAACAACCAGCACACCGAGAACACCTACCGGCGCCCAGCCAAAGCCGCCACGGTGTTCCAGCCACTCACGCTTAAACAATGCCAGCCAGGTGTTCATGCGCTATCTCCCACGTCATTTCCGAGAACGGCGACGAAGAGGTCGGTGAGGTTCGGCGTGCTGAGTTCTCCGTATTCGGCCAACGAACCTCGCTCTGTATCCTGAAAAACGCATTCCACCCCATGCAGCGTTTGCCGGTGCGAAAGCGGAAGCATCGAGCGCAGTGCTTGCGATGCATCTTTGCCCGCGACCACTTTGATATAGCGCTCGGCCAGAGCATCCATGCTCGAACTCAATACCGCCCTGCCGCGGTGAATAAACACCACGTCGGTCAGGATATGCTCGATTTCCCGCACTTCGTGCGTGGTCAACAAGATCGATCGCTGCTCTTCGAAGTAATCATTGAGTACGGCAGCGTAGAATTGTTGGCGATACAGGATGTCTAGCCCCAACGTGGGTTCATCCAACACCAGCAGTTCGGCATTACTCGCCAGCACCAGGGCAAGGTGCAGTTGCACATTCATGCCTTTGGATAAGGTACGCACCTTTTTGTGCAGCTTGATGTCGGTCTTGTCCAGCGTGCGTAGCGCCGTTGCTTGATCGAAGACGGGATTTACCGCGGCAACGAAATCGATTAAATCGGCTACCTTCATCCAACGGGGCAGAATGCCGACGTCGGCGACATAGGTAGTGCGCTGCATCAGCGCCTTGCGTTCTTTGAACGGGTTCATGCCAAACAGGCTAAGGCTGCCGCTATCCAAATCGGACAGACCCATGATGCTTTTCAGCGCCGTGGTTTTGCCCGAACCGTTGGGCCCGATCAGGCCAACGATGCGCCCCGGCTCGAGTGTTAAATCAAAGCCATCGAGGGCAACGGTAGCGCCGAAACGCTTAACCAGTCCTCGGGCTTGCAACACGTTCATGAATCTTCTCCGGACAATAACTGTTTGCGGTTGAGTTTCAGTTCATGGATGCGCGCCAGCGTCTGCGGCCACTCTTGCCGCAAAAATCGCTGGCGTTCTTGTGCCAGCGCCCGGTCTTGGGCGCCAGCGGTAACGAACATGCCCAAGCCTCGTCGTTTCTCGATAAGGCCCTCATCGACGAGCAATTGATAGGCCTTGCTGACCGTCAAGGGGTTGATGCGCTCGTCGCTAGCCACCTGGCGCACCGACGGGATCGCTTCACCCTCGGGCAGGGAGCCACGCAAAATACGACTAAGCACCAGCTGCCTCAGCTGCAGGTAGATAGGCTGGTTGTCTTGCCAATCACTCATGTGATGCGACCATACTATGTGTTAGTGTTCTAGTCAACCAGCACACCAAGACGATCGAACGATCAGTTCGACCAAAGCCGGGGATGTTCAGGTCTTGATGGTTGAATTCTTTCGGTAAGAAATGCGGGTTAGTCGAACGCCTCCAGCGCATCGCTGACTTTATCAACGCCGATAATGTCCATGCCGGCAATGTTCTGTTTGGGCAAATTCGCGCGCGGCACAATCGCGCGTTGAAAGCCGTGCTTGGCCGCTTCGTGAAGGCGCTCCTGACCCGACGGCACCGGTCGAATCTCGCCGCCCAAACCCACTTCGCCAAACACGACCAGATTGTTGGGCAGCACGCGGTCGCGAAAACTGCTGGCCAGCGCCAGCAGCAAGGCCAGGTCGGCGCTGGTTTCCAGTACTTTTACCCCGCCGACCACGTTGACGAACACGTCCTGCCCGCCCAGTTGTAAACCACCATGGCGATGTAGCACAGCCAGCAACAAGGCCAGTCGATTCTGTTCCGTGCCCACCGCGACGCGGCGCGGGTTGGCCAACTGGCTGTCGTCTACCAGCGCCTGAATTTCAACCAGCAGCGGCCGCGTTCCTTCCCACACTACCATCACCACGCTGCCCGGCGTAGGTTCCTCGCCGCGCGATAAAAATATGGCCGACGGGTTCCTCACTTCCTTCAGGCCGTGCTCGCCCATGGCGAATACGCCTAGCTCATTGACCGCGCCGAAGCGGTTTTTCTGACCGCGCAACATGCGAAAGCGGCTGTCATTGCTGGACTCTAACAAGATGGAACAATCGATCATGTGCTCCAGCACTTTGGGCCCGGCCAGGCTGCCATCTTTGGTCACATGGCCGACGAGAAACAAGACGAAGCCTTTTTTCTTCGCGGCCTGCAACAGAAAGGCGGCGGATTCTCGCACCTGCGCGACCCCGCCGGGTGCCGAGGCGAGCTCGGGCACATAGGTCGCCTGAATGGAATCGACCACGACCAGGCGCGGCTGCTGTTGCTCTATGGCCTGCAAAATGGTGCTGATGTTGGTCTCGGCCAGCAATTTCAAGTCCTGATCGGGCAAACCCAGCCGCTGCGCGCGCATCGCAATTTGCTGTAGCGATTCCTCACCGGTGACATACAAGGCCGGCTGAGTGGCGGCCAGACTACACAGGGTTTGCAACAGCAAGGTGCTTTTGCCGGCCCCCGGGTTGCCACCAATCAGAAGCGCCGAACCCGGTACCATGCCGCCGCCAAGTACCCGGTCAAACTCCACCATGCCGGTGCTAATGCGGGCGTGTTCGTCGGCGTCGATGTCGCGCAGCAGTTGCACTGGTGAGCGCCCGCCAGCATAGCCGCCCTTTCTTATCTGACCTGCCGCTTCGCGCCCACCTAGCGAAATCTCACTCACCGTATTCCAGGCGTTGCAGTTCAAACACTGCCCCATCCACTTCTGATAGTCTTGCCCGCAGTCGGTACACACGAATGCTTTGCGCGCTTTTGCCATGTGCTTCCCTATCGTCCAAGTTCAACATTGTAGCAATAAAACCGTGACAGCCTGTTTAGCGCCGACGTAAAATTAAGGCTGATAACGGCCCACCAAATTCTCTGACAAACCGCTGCTTATGAACTCTTCTTTTCTTCCCGAACGCACCGGCTGCTTTTCGCCTTCGCTGGCCGCAACGATTGGGCTGGAAGAAGCCGTGATGCTGCAAAGCCTGCAGGAAGTACAGTTTCATAACGGCGCTGGCCCGGCCGACGGCTTGCCTTGGCTTCACCTGAGCGAAGCGGCGGTGCTGCGTTTGTTTCCGTTCTGGTCGGCGCTCGACGTACAACGCGTGAGCAAAAATCTGGTCGATAAAGGCCTGCTGCTGGTCGATAGCCCACCGTTTACTCAAGTGCTGCATTTGCATTTTGCACTGAATATGAACGCGCCTGCACATAGCGTGGCGCCGCGTGCGCAAACACCTGCCGGCAACACATACATAGCGCCGCACTGGCAGCCCGAAGAAGCCATATTACAGCAGATAGATCAACACGCCATTCCGCACAATTTCGCGCTGCAGCTACTGCCCGAATTTATCAGCTACTGGAGCGCACGTGGCGAAGCGAGCCACGCCTGGGGCAATAAATTTTTGCGCCAGGTGATTCGCGCCTGGCGCGAACACGAGGCGCAGCAAAACAACACGCTCGATCCGATCGAGCGGCGCTGGCAGCCTAGCGAAGACGCGCTGGAAATTTTGCATCGTACCGGCATTGCACCGCAGTTTATCGAAGACGCCATCGCCGAATTTGTGCTCTATTGGCGTGAACGTGGCGAAGCCACCACGACCTGGAATTCAAAATTTATCGCCCATGTAAAACGCCAGTGGGCGCGCTACAATGCCAGCTTACAGCACGACAGCGAACCGCGCGTAATCGCCGCCAATTGGCGGCCGAGTAACGATGTGTACGATATTCTGCGGCTGGCCAATATCGACCCGCAGTTTGCCGCGGGCCTGATTAAGGAATTCGTGTTATTTTGGCGCGACAGCAAGCAAATGCATGCGTCCTGGAATACCAAATTTTTGCAGCACGTAAAACATCACTGGGCCAAACAGCACCGGCTACCACAGCAGCAAGCAGGTAATTATGCGCAGCAGCAACGAACTCACCGAAGCGGTCATAAATCAACCTTCGAACGGCTCACCGACCGTAGCTGGGCCAGCGGAATCTAGCCACGCCGCAGCGGAAAGCATTACTCACGACCAGATAGACGCGATAAACCGCGTGTTCGCCGAGCTGGAACTGGCCTATCACAATCAATACCACAAGGCCTTCGCCCAGGAAGACAACGTCACGCTGGCCAAACAACTCTGGCTAGACACACTGCGCGCCTATCCGCCCGAGGTCATGCACAAAGCCTGCCGCGCGGCCATTGCCGCTTCCGAATACTTGCCGAGCCTGCACAATATTCAAAAACACTGCCTCGAGCAGCTACAGGTATTGGGCATAACCGACGCCTACAGCGCATTCCGCGAAGCCTGCAACGCCACCAGCCCAAAACGGAACTGCGCCTGGTCACACCCGCTGGTGTACCACGCCGGGGTCGCCAGCGACTGGTTTTTCCTGGCCAATAATCCGGAAAGTAAAACGTGGCCGGTGTTTGAGCATCACTACCAACAACTGTGTCAGCACGCCTTGAACGGCAAACAGTTTCAGGTCGAGGCTCAGGCTGCGCTGGCGGATGAGGTGCAAGGGCAACCACTTTCAAACGAAGAGAGAGTGGAAAAATTACGGGTTTTGCGGGAGGAAACGGGAGTATAAGGCAAAGCCTATCCTGTTTCCGAATAATCAGCGCTCGCCGGGTTTTCACAGAGAATCATGCCTACCTCCCTAAGTGCTTACCAGACAACAATTTACCGTTATTGCTGGCTGTAAAGCGAACACTTTTCAGTAATAAAAAAACCTGTCGTTATAACAAAAAAGTCCTTCCCCCCCCCTCTATTTTTAGTAGCCTAAATGGACTAACAGCTCACACAGGAAATAAAGCTGTTGCTGTCGAAGTACAGTTAATTGCGGTATGGGCGCTCTAACCAAGCTACATGGGGAGGTTCGACTTATGAGGTTTGTTACGATAAATCGCGGGATACTCTACACGTGTGTATTTCTGATTTTTTCGAATCCTGGTTTCGCTCAATTACCCGAAGACCCAAAAGTTGTTGCGGATAGCGTTAAGGCCAACAGGCTGCCGGTCGCCCCTGCCGAGGATATCCTGACCGGTTACAAAGCTATTAAATGGTTGGTATGGGATGTCAGACGAGGAAATCTTAACGCCTATGGACCAGAATTTGAAACGGAAAACGCCGATGCAATTTCAGCAATCCATCGCTTTAATCGAGCGGGCGCAGGGCGTGAAGCAATTGAACCATACTTCACCAAGATGTGTCGTGAGCTGCGCGCAGGTACGTCCGACGTGATATCCCTCGCTCAACTCCTGAATCAAGCGGAGGTAGCGGAAAAAAAGGCTCTTGCTCGAGCCTACGGTGAAATTGAGGAGCTATTGTCGACCAGCGGTCAAACTGTCGTCGCATCTCTGGAGAAAGAATCCAATGCGGACACAGGATCCAATGTGCAACGTATCGACTACGCTGGCCTGGCCTCTGACGCCCCTGGGTTCATGCACGGCCTACTTACCAAGGCGTGTCGCCGGTACGAGGAGAGTGCGCATTCTAATCGTCGCGGCGACGAGCGCCCAGGCATCGCAATCGATCCTGATTCAGAAGGACCATTCATCTACCGTTCAAAACCTTTTAATCAAAAGGACTAGATCATGAAACTACCCGCAGCAATTGCAACTCTTCTAATTTGCGTCATGTCCACCGCAGCTCAAGCGTATCCAGCTGTTGATTGTCGCAAAACTTTTGTACTGGGTGATATTACTATCGAATGCAACCTTACATGGTTCGATTTAGACGCCACGATTTACGAATTCGCAGCATTTAGCGCCACCTACACACACATCGCAACGGGAGCGACTCTTCCGCACGGAAGGTTCTATGACCTGGATTCTTATCCGAACAAAGAAATCTGGGTCGCGCTGGGCGGATGGAGAGGGAATTACGAGGGGCAATGGTCAGCTACTGCCTTCGGTAACATCTTTTTTGTCCTAAATGACACTAACGTGTATGCTACGCCCCACCACATCCTGAAGACACATTTATTGGAAGCCTACCGTAGCGGAGGAGGTTGCTGCCTGCTTTACAACTCAACTATCTGACTTATAACTCAGCCATGCTGGAAATCATAAGTGTAGACATCCCGGAAATTGTACGACGTGAGATTCATGAAATGCAAACGCGGGGATGGATCGAAGTCGACGAAGCAGTAAGCTTGGTCGACGGGCTGTTCAGTTCGCCAATGGAGGTCAGCTCGAAGAGAAAATCCGTAGAAGAATGGTTTCATGAATTGTGTACCACTCCCGTATCACTCGATAACACGATATTGGGGAATACAGAAGTTAAAGGAGTAATGCTATCTGGACAACCGACCAAGGGAGGCCATACAGGACTGACAAGGCTTCTGGTGCATCCGGAGCTGGGGCGAATAGCCTTTATTGAAAACGAATGGACGTTCACTGGAGAACGGACGCACATTCACTGTGAGGAACTACGTGATCGTTTCAATGGAAGGCCAGTTGTCTATGTGGTCGCTAAGACGCCCGTCGGCTCTGCGACGACTACATTTTTGTGGTCTACCGAATCACGTGAGTTTCAGCTCTACATCGACCTAGCCATATTCAAACGTGATCCTTGGTACCGAAGAATAGAAAACGGGCTGATGCAGCCGCTGTCTTGAACACGTAGTAGCTGGAATGGGCAATCACTACAACTGGACATTGCCAACCTGGCACGAATTCATGACATGATCCGAAAGTTTCCGCTCAGTTCAGACCGATTTGGCCCCATAGGCGGTGCCATTTGAAAAATTTCCACTATTCCATCTCCGGATAGTCACCGTACGCCAGATTTTCAAAGCGTGTGTACTTTCCAAAGAACGCCAGCTTGCACATGCCGATCGGCCCGTTACGCTGCTTGCCAATATTGATCTCGGCGACGCCTTTATCCGGCGTGTCTTCGTTATAGACTTCATCGCGGTAGATAAACATAATCAGGTCGGCGTCTTGTTCGATAGCGCCCGACTCACGCAGGTCCGACATCACCGGCCGCCGGTTGGGGCGCTGCTCGACGGCGCGATTTAACTGCGACAGCGCGATCACAGGGCAGCTAAACTCCTTGGCGAGACCCTTCAACGAGCGTGAAATTTCCGAGATCTCCGCCGTGCGGCCTTCGCTGCTACCGGCGATTTGCATCAGCTGCAAATAGTCGACCATGATCAAGCCAATTGCGCCGTGCTCGCGCATCAGGCGGCGCGTACGCGAGCGCAACTCGATAGGCGATAGCGCCGGCGTGTCATCGATAAACAGCGGCTTGTCTTTCAGTTTGGCTACCGCCGCGCTTAGCTTGGTCCAATCGTCACCTTTTAAATCGCCGGTGCGCACGCGATTTTGCTCTATCTTGCCCAGCGACGACAACATGCGCATGGTCAACGCCTCGGCCGGCATTTCCATGCTGAACACGACCACCGGCTTGTCGTTGCCGCTGGTGATCACATTTTCCACCAGGTTCATGGCAAAACTGGTTTTACCCATGGACGGCCGCGCGGCGACTATGATCAGGTCAGAAGCTTGCAGGCCGGAGGTTTTCTTATCCAGTTCGCCGAAGCCGGTGCTGAGACCGGTGAGCAAACTGTCGGATTGGCATAACTCGTCAAGCCGGTCGAGCGTGTTTTTGAGGATGGGCGTGACCCACTGTGGCCCGCCGCCCTTGGTGCGACCCTCGGCGATTTGCAGAATCTGCCGCTCGGCCTCTTCCAGAATATCAGCGCTGCCGCGGCCCTCGGTAAAATAGCCGCTATCGGCAATGGTCGCGGCCGCGCCGATGAGCTGGCGCAGTACGGCGCGCTCACGCACGATAGTCGCGTAAGCGCGAATATTGCTCGCGCTGGGTGTGTTGTGGGCGATTTCGGCGATGTAGGCAATGCCGCCGACCCGCTCCAATTCCTTCAGGTCGGCCAGCGCATCGGCCACGGTATGCAAATCGAGGGGTTGTTCGTTGTCGACCAGTTTTTCCATCACCCGGAACATCAGGCGATGCTCGCTGCGATAAAAATCAGTTTCGGTGACAATGTCAGCGACCCGTTCCCAGCTTTCGCCGGACAGCAACAGCCCACCCAGCACCGACTGCTCCGCCTCGATGGAATGCGGCGGAATTTTCAGCCGCGCTATTTCAGCGTCGTCTGGCGATTGCGGCTGAACGTCTTCCATTATAGAACTCGCTACGTGGCGTGCGCCTACTCCGGAATGATATGTACCGTCACCGTTTGCGTCACATCGCTGTGCAGTTGAATATCAATCTCGTAATCACCCAGGTCTCTGATCACACCCTGCGGCAAACGCACTTCACTCTTGCTCACTTCGGCACCGGCCTTACTAATGCAGCTGGCGATATCGCGGGTGCCAATCGAACCAAATAGCTTGCCCTCTTCACCGGCATTGGCGGCAATGCT
Organism: uncultured Pseudomonadales bacterium; assembly: GCA_964544755.1. Lineage (GTDB taxonomy): Bacteria > Pseudomonadota > Gammaproteobacteria > Pseudomonadales > JAUIET01 > JBBKXJ01. The sequence continues at coordinate 12,796 of CAZJDL010000068.1, forward strand.
GAGGTACAAACCGGCGACAGCGTTAGCTCGCGCTTGCGCGGCACTCAACTTTTCCGCGGCGACTTGTTCCAACTCGGCACGGCGGGTGTCAAACTTCGCGACATTATCCTTGGTCGCTGGCACGGCCTTGCCACCGGGTAGCAAGTAGTTACGCCCAAAACCGGACTTCACAGTTACAGTGTCGCCCAGGCTGCCCAATTTGCCGACGTTCTCTAACAAGATTACTTCCATTCCGTACACCTTCTCTATTTAATTTGCCGCTACGAGTTCTGAGCCGTGCCCGCTATGCGAGGCGGCCGCGAAAATCAGACCAGCTATCGACTACCGCCGCCACACACAGCAATAATTTAACCGGATTAATCAAAATAAGCGCCACGTAAAACGCAGCCAGTGCGACACGGTTTACTTTTTTGCGCGCCGCCAATCCGTGCACCAATGCGATGCCGGTGATCATTAATGGCACCAGGAAAATCCAGGCCCAGATTTTAAATCGCGCATCGAGCAAACAGAGCGCCGCTAATATCACCAGCGGCACCACCAGTTGCACGGGCATGCGCAGCGCGTGAAACTCCTGCCGAAACCCGCCTGGATTATACAACAGCGCCTGCCAATAGCGCGCGATGATCAAGCTTACTACGCCAAACAAAGCCACGTAGATACCAAACATACCCGCCATTTGTTCCAATCCCAGCTGCGGCAAGAGGCCGGTCTGGCCAGGATTCTGGCGTTCCAGCTCTTTTTCAAGCTGGGCAAAAATCTGCGTGTACTGGCGCAGAAACTCCTGCATATAATCATTCAAACCAAATAACAGCACACCGGCACACAGCGCGCCGGCCAGGGCCGCAAACAACAAAGCGCCCGGCCAGGAGGCCAGGCTGCGCAGTAATAGCGCCATAACGAAGGTGCAGAGCACAATCATTAGCGGCAAGGGGTTCATCAACCAGGCCAGCAAGGCTGCCGGAAGCAGGCTCCACAAACAGACTAGCCCACCTTCGTAAGCTCCCTTACGCAGGGTGACCAGGCCTATCGCCGCGGCTCCGACCCAAAAAAATATGGCCGTGCCAGCGCTGGGCACAGCGACGATCAGTGCCTGCGCGCGGCCGCGCATAATAAATTCTGCTACCGCACGCATAGGCCCGGTGGATGCGCCGTGTGGCGCTTATTTATGGCTGTCGGTGTATGGCAACAACGCCAGGTAACGCGCGCGCTTGACGGCGGTAGCCAATTGGCGCTGATATTTGGCCTTGGTGCCGGTAATGCGGCTGGGGACGATCTTGCCGCTCTCACTGACAAACTCCTTGAGTATATCCAGGTCTTTGTAATCGACCTCGGTAATACCTTCGGCGGTAAACTTACAATACTTTCTGCGGCGAAAATAGCGAGCCATGCTGCACCTCTACTTTTGTTCCGACGCGGCGGGGGTATCAGCCTCGGCGGCGCCTTTAGGTTCATTTATTACTTCTGTATTACTGCTGATGCCGGTTTCGCGGCTTCAGACGCTGCTCTGCTTGCTGCTGCGCGGGCTGCATTTTTTTTTCGCATACTCTTCATTACGCGCTTTACGCTCACGGTTTTCATGTTCCTGCTTCATGATAAGCGAATCTTCGGTCACTGCCTTTTTACGCTTCACCACCAGGTTGCGCAGCACGGCGTCGTTATAGCGAAACGCCGTCGCTAACGCGTCGAGTGCCTCATTATTAATCTCGACATTCATCATCACATAGTGGGCTTTATGCAGTTTGTCGAGCGGGTACGCCAGTTGACGCCGGCCCCAGTCTTCCAAACGATGCAGTTTACCGCCGTCTTTTTCGATGGTCGCCGTATAGCGCTCAATCATGCTGGGCACTTGTTCGCTCTGGTCAGGGTGGACCAGAAACACTATTTCGTAGTGTCGCATTGCTGCTCCTTACGAGTTACAGCTTCCCGTCGTATGCTTTTGAAAATAACAGGTGCAAACGCAAAAGCAGTGCGCGGTGAAGCAAGGAGTGAGTCGGCCTGGCCATAGCGCCAGCCGACAAGGGACGCGCATTTTATGCGAGCGCCCCGGCAGAAGCAAGGCGCGGCCACGATGCACGGAGGATTACCAAAAGTTCTGCCCGAAGGCGCCAGGCCGTGTTAGCGCCGCGCTGCCGCACCGCTTCAAACAGACACACCCCGGCCGCGACCGAAACATTCAGGCTGGCTGCCGACCCGGGCATCGGACCGCTCGCCCGATACCACATAGCGCCGATCGCCCAATTGGCAACTCGCCGGTCCGATTGACCACCCGCCACTATGTGACTATAGTCATGACCATGGTCAGAATTTGAGATATCATCGTGCCAAAGGAAACCATCAAAGCATCCGAGTTCAAGGCTAAATGCCTGCAACTCATGGATGAAGTCAAGGCGACTGGCAAAGAGATTATTATCACCAAGAATGGAGAGCCTGTCAGCAAGCTGGTGCCATTCAGAAAAAGGCCGAAGACCCTCTTCGGCGCCCATCAGAAAGTGGTCAAAGTGCATGGCGATATCATTTCCCCGCTCGATGAGGAATGGGAAGCAATGCAGTGATCGTGCTGGATACGCATACGCTGGTCTGGCTCGACCAAGGCAGCGAACGGCTTGGGAAATCCGCCAGACAGACGATTGACCAGGCGTTTGAGGCAGAAGATCTGGCGGTTTCAGCGATCAGTTTTTGGGAAATCGCCGTGCTAAAGTCCAAAGGCCGGATCGAATTGCCGCCACTAGCGAAATGGCGTCGGGAGCTGATCGACATGGGTCTGGTCGAACTTCCTGTCAGCGGTGACATCGGTATTTTCTCCGCCGCGTTAACGAATCTCCATCCGGACCCGGCCGACAGATTGATCATCGCTACCGCGCTCGCCCACGGTGCGGCACTGCTAACGGCCGATAAACGCATTCTGCAATGGAGTGGTACGTTAGAGCGATTGGATGCCGGAAAGTAACCGCATTCGCTGAGTGCGGCCGTTCATTAGCATCAGGTTCAAGTCTGCTGTCGGGCGGCTGACGGCCATGAACCGCCTCCCACGACGTCAGATTTCAAATGGCACATTCGCCTCGTTCTTGGCCTATCTCACTCTAACAACAACGTCAGCAATCTCCCACAATGCGACTCCCATTCAATGAAGGAGATCGCACCACATGAAACGTTTAATAGCAACAACGTCGCAATCTTACCGAACAGTGGTCAGCATTGTTCTACTATTTCTGTCACTCGGATTCGCAGCCGCCCAAGCGGACGACTACGATGCCTTAAAGGCTCACTGGCAAGCCCAGGGACTCATTGTCGACGTCGCTGAGGATCCGTCACGATTCTCATTCGATACAACAGGCGCTGTATTGGAAGATGGCTCACCGGCGTACGGCAACCCCTTCGTCACACAAGGTTATATTTACCCGCAAGGTACGCTTCAGAACGGTGATAGCGGGGTTGATTCAGAAGGGAATCCCTTGTACCCGGATCGAGTGATAGGCGAATGGACGTGCCGCGGTGTGTTCGTCGGAGAAGGCATGGCAACCGTGTCCGGGCCGGTTGTTAACACGACTCAACTGTTCAGTTTCTACCGTTCGCCGGGGCATGACTCGAACAAGTTGACGAAGGCAATGTCAATCGTCACCGAAGGGTTCGAGCTTATCGATATCGGTGTCCCTATCAAGCGAGCCATCACCGGCGGAACCGGAAGGTTTCTACGCGCCAGCGGTGAAGCGCAGCAAGAGCTGTTGGGTATTAGTGAGCAGTTTGGCGTAAGTTTACGAATCCGGTTGGCAATACGCCGTTAGCAATCGGCCCGGTTGAGCACGGTTCGCGCCGTGCTCAACGACTCACCTGAAAGAGTTGTCGAAATCGTTGCCGATATCGAGCCGGCGTCACCCCGGTTCGCCGCTTGAACAACTGACGAAAAAATGCGGGATCCTCATAGCCGACAAGACGTCCAACCTCCTCGGTCGGTAACGCTTCAGTCTCAAGCATGTGCTTCGCTTCCTCGATACGCAAGGTCTGCACGTACTCAACCGGTGTGTAACCTGTCGCTGATCTAAAACGCCGCTTAAACGTTCTATCGGCCAGTTTTGAGTGTTCAATCATCGCGGCTACGGGATTGGGTTGGGCATAGTGCTCGGCGATCCACACCTGGCAAGCGGCGATAATGGCATCCTCGTGCCGTCGCGGCTTCGACATCGCAGCAAACGGCAGTTGGCCTTCGCTGCGGTCACCGAGGACCCAGAGCTTGGCGGTTCTTATCGCTTCAGCTTCTTCTCGAAACCGCGCCACCAGATACAGCGCCAAATCTTCCCAGGTGCCAGCACCACCACTGGTGATGACACGATGATCCGGACCGGTTGGCACTAGCACGCGTTCGGGCGCCAGGTTGACCGCTGGATAATAGCGTTTGAACAGATCATTCACGCTCCAATGCGTGGTTGCCATTTCATGATCCAGCAAACCTGCGTCTGCCAGTAACAACGACCCTGTGCACACCGAGCAGACAATGGCGCCACGTGCATAGACGTTACGAATCCACGCCGTTGCTGCGGGCCAACGACTGCGGGTGTCGGTATCGGGCGGAAAAACCAAATCGGTAGCTATCACAATGTCGCTACAGCTGACATCGGCAAAGCGCTTATGTGGGCTGACGGGAACGCCCCCGGCGCAGCGGAACGACCGTGTTTTATTAGCGACAATCTTTACGTCGAACGGCGCTATTCCATGATCCTCGCCAGTTGCCTCGCTCCAAGCGGTACCGACTGACGACAGAACGTCGTACAGGCCATAGAGCACCGATGCACCCGATTCTGGCAGGGCAATCAAGCTGATCGTGTGTGGTTTGTACGACGCGCATCGGGCCATGTTGATATCCTGGCATAAATGCCTCGATTATGTCCATTCCGCCACTAACTGCCAAGGGGCTTTAGCGCTAGATTGTTTCCCGAGTAGATTCAGCTAACCAATTGGGAGAACACCTATGGACACAGAGACGCTGCAAGCAACATCAGCGAATACACCGGCCGAAGAACAATTCCTCGATCGAATCGCCCAGGCCATCGACGCGGGTGCGCTGAGCATCATGCTATCGATAGGGCACAAGCTTGGCTTGTTTGACACGCTAGCCAAACTTCCCCCGAGCACATCGGACCAGATCGCCGAGGCGGCAACGCTGGCAGAGCGCTATGTGCGAGAATGGCTGGCGACCATGGTCGTGACAGAAATCATCCTTTACGACCCCGTTTCCAGCACTTACCACTTGCCAGCTGAACACGCAGCTTGCCTGACTCAAGGCGCTCCTCTTGGCAACCAGGCGATCTACGCGCAATTCGTTGCGATGGCTGGATCAATGCAAGACCGCATCCTCGAGTGTTTCGAAACGGGGGACGGGTTGTCATACACAGACTATCCGTGTTTCCACCAGATCATGGCTGAAGACAGCGACCAGACCGTGGCCTCGAACATAGCGGACTTGCTAGCCGCACTTATGCCGGAGATAACATCGCGGCTGGCGCAAGGTATTGATGTAATGGATGCAGGATGCGGCGCGGGATTGTCACTGGTCGCAATGGCACAAGGTTTTCCAAACAGCCGGTTTGTGGGCTACGATCTGTGTGCAGACGTCATCGGTATGGCCAAGGACGCCGCGTCCCGGCAAGGACTTAACAACATCGATTTTCAGGTTGTCGACCTGGCATGCTGGGAAACGAAAAACGTGTTCGATCTCATCACGTCGTTCGATGCGGTACACGACAGCAAAGATCCGCAGCAGCTACTCAAGCGGATTCACGCTGCGCTGCGGCCCGAGGGCATGTATCTCATGCAAGACATCGGTGGATCAATGCATCTGGAAAACAATATCGATTTTCCTTTCGCTGCGTTCCTGTACACGATGTCCACAGTACATTGCACGCCAGTATCACTGGCACAGGGTGGCAAAGGGCTGGGCACGATGTGGGGCTGGGAAACAGCGGCGCGAATGCTTGATGAGGCGGGTTTTCAGAACATCGAGCGTAATGTGTTGCCGCATGATCCTATGAACGTGTGGTTTGTCAGCCGGAAGTCGAAGCGATAATCGGAGGGTGATCGAAATGGCCATCGATTCCATCTTCCAGTTGCGAGGTGTTAAACAACCCTGAACGATTCCAGCTATACAGCTTTCTCGATAGATAAACGCCAGGCGAATTTCGCGAACGTTTCCTGTGGGTCGTGAGCGCCGTCCACACGAGAAGGAACATGAAGCGGAAATTGAACCAGCCAAGAAACACCAGCCCCACGAGTGAAAACGCAAATTCGGCAGGCCAACGCCACGGCTGCAAGAGCGACAAAGGATTGTCCGGTATATGCATGAACAAAGGACACGTAGCAACCGAACCGACCCAATTGGCCGGGCTCCGAGGAAACAATAAGGGCTCACGATTGAGGGCAAACCGCCGGGCGATCTCATCAAAATGTTCCGTCGTCCAACGGCCGAGGTAGTACATGGCCATCGGCAAATAACCCAACATCACGTAAAGCGTCACGAGTGCGCGCACCGCAATGTCGGCCTGGCGCCCCGCCGCTACTTCGTCGACGATGCCGGTGAGCCAGCTGAACCACAAAGCGAGCCCGCCAAGGATCGTAGTGCAGACGATACCTGTAGCTACAGGTGGCAAAGAGAGGTTGGCAGCCAGCCATTGAAGAGCGCGATGCGTAAGTGGCCGGAATGTCAAAATATGCCTTGGGTTCGCATAGGTGAAAAATTGACGAGGGGGAGTTCGCGCATTTATCGAGCCCGGTGACCTAGAACATCTAACTATAACGGATTCGCTAACGACTCTTATGGGTCAGCCCGCATTCAGAGTTAACCAGCTCCCATGCCTCCATCAAGGCAGTGGCATTTCAGACTCTGAGACAAGCAATGGCCAATGATGGCCACGCCTGAGGACTACTGAGCGAAAATGCCTGAAGTCCCAGGTTAAGATATGTGCCTTACGATGATGCGCCATGGCCATTACGATCAAGTCTGGTAAGTCAGCTCCACTGTCTTGGTATCGTCTGCCAAGTTTCAATGCGAATTCCAACTCAGCTGTAGTTGGCGATTCAAGCCTATGAACCCCTGATGCCATGCTTTCGCCAAAAATAACGGCGGCTGTTGGGAACCCACGTGATCTGAGCAATAAGTCAGCCTCAACAAGAATGGGCCAGGGAACTATGACTTTTCTGCCCAGACGAGCCAACAGCTCGGCCGCGAACAGGTGTCTGCGACGCTCACCTTTGTTGATAGCCGAAACTATCGGTCCGGTATCACAGACGATCAAGTCCCTAGCCGAGCAAGAATTTGTTCAACGTTCTGTGACACCTGCTCATCGTCATCGATCAAACCGGCATACGGCAATTGTACAGGTTGCTGTTGTACCAATTCGGCCACGATAGCTGATACAGACGTCTTTCGACGTTTTGCCTCCGAGTCTAGACGTTTGGCGATCTGCGCCGGAAGCGATATGGTCTTTCTGATAGTAGCCATGGATATAGTATGAACATGATGGTATGAAAATGCAAGTTCAAATGACCGCAAAGGATCGTGAGCGCCATTTTACCGCCCCGAAGCTTGAACGTCAGCAACGTTGGGTACACCGGCCAGACAAAGAACTCAATGTCATGCGCCGGCTACTCGTGCTGTCGGCCAACAGCAGACCTTCGCGACTCTCAATTTGACTCAGCGATATCCCTCTTCATGCATACACGCGGCCATCTATCGAGTCCGTGGGCCCTTTCTTCGTGTCGAACGCGTTGAAGACCAGGCGAGTGCTCCGCTTCCGGAATTACTTCGAAGCCCAGACGTTCGTAGTAAGGCGCATTCCAGGGAATTTCGCTGAATGTCGTCAGAGTAATGGCCTGAAGCTTGCGGTTACTCGCCCAGTCAGCGACTGCCTCAATTAGCGTGTGGCCAATTCGCATGCTCGAATAATCGGGGTGAACTGAGATCTGCTCAATGTGGCCACACTCGTCAATGACATCGGCGATTATGTAGGCAACTGGATGATCCGATTCGTCACGGTAAACCCAAAGCCTGTCGTCTTGACAATATTCAGCAAGCGATTCGATGCTAGGTGGATCATCCTCTGCGATGACAGACATACCATAATCGGTGAAGACCGCTCCCGCGGCACGCTCTATTTCCTGCAGCGTTTCGAGATCATCGAGCCTTCCATGTCTAGTCGTTTGTGAGTTCACATACAGTCTCCGAAATAGGTGACGATAACCGACGGGTTTGTTACGAGTCGTGAAGGGCTCGTCGCCCATTGATACATCGAACATCAGCGTACCGGAAAGGGGCTGCCGGAGTGACGCGATTGCATCCGATTGCGTCGCGGGTTGGACTCCATCTTTACGACATTGGGACTACCGAGATATTATTGATTGTGAATATCGAAAGTTTCGCCCATTTTTAATTCGACGATTTTAAAGGAATATCGATTATCCTGCATGGCATCCTTAAGTCTGCGCACGGGTGTGCGAGCGTTTAGCATATTTATAGTAACCGGCGGCCGCCTCAACCGCGATAAGCGATTGCCAGCGGCCCGTTGTTTATAATAGATTGGGTGCAAAAGGGGCGTTAATTCCGCTTATACTCAAATACGTCGCGAGCTCAACCAGTAAATATCGCAAGTTATGGGCCGCATTTTTTGAAACCTTTGCCCCAACGATGATAGTCGAATCAATTCAGCCCCACGATGCACAAAAATGATCATGGAAAAAACCGAACAAAAATGGATCTGTGGCTTTTGGCGAAGAATCGGCGCGCTGGTGATTGATACCGTAATTCTCGCGACTGTTGGTTATATGTTAGGCCTTTTACTGGAGCGCACATTTGTCGAAATGGGAGCATGGGCGCGCCTCGTTGGTTTTTTTGTAGCTCTCATTTATTTTGGCGTAATGAATAGCGCGCTTGCCGGTGGTCAAACGCTTGGCAAACAGCTGCTAAACCTACGCGTTGTAAACTCCTCAAACGAGCCGATTAGTTTGGCCAGAGCTATGGCAAGGTACGTTGTGCTTGCCCTCCCTTTTTTTGTAGGTGATATAGACCTGGAAAATAGCTCTTTGTTCTCCTACTTGATCTATCCATTAGCGTTTATCGCTTTTGGTGGAGCATTGTCAACGTTCTACCTGTACTTGTTTAATACGCGCACGCGGCAATCTCTTCACGACTTGGTGGTGGGTAGTTATGTGGTAAACACCGTGGCGAGTCGGCAGGATATCGAGCCTGTTTGGAAGCCTCACTTTATTGCAGCTACGGTTCTGGTTATAGCTGCAACGGCGATCGTATCTACTGTCGCTATAAAAGCGAATCAATCTGAAATGTTCAATGCTTGGCTGACGATCAACCAAGAGCTGCATGCAATGCCGTCGGTAACACATAGCAGCATGAGCTATGGGCCAAAGGAAGTTAATGTGGATGTATTTTTATCAGAGAACAGGGCAATGGACCATGAGTTGGCTAAAGAGTTAGCTAAGCTTATGCTAAGCAGTTTTCCGGAATTGCGCGACAAAGACCTACTGCAGCTCAACCTTATCTACGGCTACAATATCGGTATATGGTCAGAGACAAACATTACTACATACAAATTTGATCTAACCAAGCTGTTCAACGCTGGAAAAAAAAGCGCATGAACAGAACCGCAATGCGGATGCATAGCGGTTTTTTGACAGGCACTCATCAAACCGCCAGCAACTAATTCATATTCACGGCTTGCGCTTGCACCCGGCGAACATCGTGAGAATCCCCTTGTGCCAAGCTGGTGTCAAAAAGATCCGCATATCGCCCGATGAAAAACTCAGCGTCAATGGGGGTGAGATTGCCCTTGGGAATTCCGGGGACAGTCTAGAATAGACTATATGGACGCTCCAGTATTGTCAACCCAATAGCTCCCATAAAACAGGGCAATCGGGCTTAAAAGTTCTTGAAAACAGGATTTAGATGAGGTATTGAA
>CAZJDL010000069.1:0-22720 GCA_964544755.1 uncultured Pseudomonadales bacterium
ATACGAATCAAGAGGTGCACATCTTTTTCGCGCCCAACTGCGGTTTCTAGGATAAATTAAAACTCAAGGGAGAATCCATGCGAAAAAACCGAACTCGGTTGACGGCAATGGCCAAAAGCGAGTAAAACAAAACCCCTGCGTCGCCGTGCTTCGGCGGGCGGCAACATTCACTGGTATACGCACAGGATGAACGAAGCGACTTCCTACCCCCTGATTTCAGACTCAATTTGTATTGGAAAAGACTGGGCTTGCTCATCGTCAAAATCGGCGTACCCTTACTTGCTGCTAAGCATTGCTTCTATTCCATGAGGCAGCCTGCGACTGTGTGCACCGACTGCCTGCCAATTTGACACGGCCTGTCTCGGTTGTTTTGCTCGGTTCAGGCCGGTCTGGACGCTCAATTCGGTGCCGCTCAAACAAGGTTTACTATGCAAAACTGGTCACCCTCAAGCTGGCGCTCGCTGCCGGTTAGCCAGCAACCGGACTATGTCGACCCGCGTGAGCTGCAGCAAGTCGAAGCCACACTAGCCGAACTCCCACTGCTGGTGTGCGCAGAAGAGAGCCGTGAGCTGCGCCGTAAGCTGGCGGATGTTGCCGCAGGGCGCGCATTCTTGTTGCAAGGTGGCGACTGCGCCGAAAGCTTCGCCGATTTTTCCACGGCGAATATTCGCGACACATTCAAAGTGTTACTGCAAATGGCGGTTGTGCTGACTTTTGCCGGGCGGAAACCGGTGGTGAAGGTCGGAAGGCTGGCCGGCCAGTTTGCCAAGCCGCGCTCGGCACCCACGGAAATACAGAAGGGGGTGGAACTACCCAGCTACCGTGGTGATATTGTCAACGGCGCCGAATTTAGCGCCCCGGCCAGACGGCCCGACCCGCAGCGCATGCTTACGGCCTATCATCAATCGACGGCAACCCTGAATCTGGTGCGCGCCTTCGCCAGCGGCGGCCTGGCCGACCTGCATGAGGTGAATCAATGGAACCTCAGCTTCCTCGCCTGCAACCCCTTGCGCGAAAAATACGAACAAATTGCCAACCGTTTGCAGGAAGCGTTGGCATTTATGGAAGTTTGCGGCATTAACAGCGAGAATACCCCGACCCTGCGCGAAACCACTTTGTACACGTCGCACGAGGCATTGTTGCTTGGCTACGAGCAGGCGCTAACGCGCGGCGACGATGTCAGCGGCCAATACTACAATGGTTCGGCGCATATGCTGTGGATAGGTGAGCGCACGAGGCAACTGGATGGCGCACACGTAGAATTCCTGCGCGGACTGCGTAACCCGGTTGGGGTAAAACTCGGGCCATCTATCGGCACTGACGATCTTTTGCGTTTGATCGATACGCTCAATCCGGCTAATGAGCCTGGGCGTTTGACCCTCATTACGCGCCTCGGCGCGGACCTGGTGGCCGAAAAATTGCCTGCACTGGTGCGGATCGTGCAGCAAGAAGGGCGTAATGTCGTTTGGTCATGCGACCCGATGCACGGCAATACTATCAAGGCCAGCAGCGGCTACAAGACACGCTCGTTCGACCGCATTCTAAAAGAGATTCAACAATTTTTTGCGCTGCTGCCCGCCGAGGGCGCACACCCCGGCGGAATTCACCTGGAAATGACCGGCCAGCATGTGACCGAGTGTATCGGCGGCGCGTACCAAATTTCGGACGCGGATTTGGCCAATTGCTATCGAAGCCAGTGCGATCCCCGCCTCAATGCCGACCAGGTGCTGGAGCTGGCATTTTGCGTGGCTGATTTTATGCGCAAATCTTAGAGCAGCAACGCCAGCCTACTTTTGTTCGGCCGGCGAGGGTGCGGGCAGGGTGCGCAACACACGAAAGCCGACGAAGAAACTTTTGAAACGGGGCTTTAACAAAACCCGCATCGAGGCGCGCGAGAACTTCGGTGCGTCGTACCATGAGCCGCCGCGGGCAACGGCGTTGTTCCCCGGGCCGGTTAAGGTGCCGCCATCGCTGGGATAGCTGTTGCCGTAAGGGCTGCTGACCCACTCGTGAACGTTTCCGGCCGTGTCGAACAAACCCAACGGATTGGCCTTGAAGCTGCCTACCGCCATGGGTCGTTTGCTGCCGTATTGGCTGCCGCAGCCCTCGCAGTTGGCCTGGTTGGTGCCAATTCTCTCGCCCCACCAGTAATCGCTGCCGGTACCGGCGCGGGCCGCGTATTCCCATTCAATTTCGCTGGGTAGCCGATATGGCTGGCCGCTTTGTTCAGACAACCAGGCGAGGTATTGCCGCGCGGTCTGCCAGTCAACATTGATTATCGGTTGGTGGCCGCGACCCCAGCCCTGGTCGGCGGGCGAAGCGACACCGTTGGCTCTGACGAAGCGGTCGAACTCATCAAACGAGACTTCCAGCCGTCCCAGCATAAAGCCACGGGGCACACTTTCCTCGTGGGCGGGTTTTTCGTTCGCAAACCCTTTACCCGAACGGTCGCCCATGGTGAAGGTTCCGGCTGGAACGTACACCAGGGTGGGTCCGCGTCTGCCATCGCGCAAGGTATCCCGGTAGCCGCGCTGCAGAAAACCTTGTTGCAGCGTTTTTAATGCTGTATCAGCCGGGAATTCGGCGCGGATAGCTTCCACCCACGCGGCAGCCATAGGGATATTGCGCGCGGCGCGGTGCGCCTTGACCTGGTCTCGATAATAGCTTTTTATAGCTTTAATGCCTTGCTTGGCAGCGTTCGATTGCGGGTCGACCTGCAGCGCCTGCCGATAGCTTTGCAGCGCGTTAGCGCCGGCGGGTGCGATCAACTGCTTGTCTTCGCGTTGCTGTTCAGCCTGCTTGATCAGCGCCGCGAGCCGTCCGGTTTGGTTTTGCTGCGTTTCTTCGGCCGCCCCGGTTTGCTTCTCTTTCCCGGCATCGCCTTGTTTGGTTTGCGGTTGTGTGGCCGTCAAGTGATCGGTATTCTGCTGCTGTTCGCTTGCCAACCGGCCTGCTTCTTTTTGTTGCTTGCCAGTTAAACGTTCCTCCTCGAGCTGTTCCGTGGCCAATTGTTCGGCTTCGCGCCGTTGTATTTTTTCATCCAGTTCTTTTTTCTGCGCCTTGAGCCGCGTGTTTTCCGGGTTTACTTGCAGGCCCCTGGCAAGCAAAAGCAGCGCCCGTTGTTCGTCTCCGGATTGCAAGGCTTCCTCCGTAAGAACGGTATAGACGTTGGCGATATCCACCTTAAGTTGCAACGCGGCGCTATTTCCAGGATCCAATGCCAGTATCTGTTCCAGCGTGGCCACGGCGTTGTCGCCGGGTGGCGCCGAAAGCTGCCGGCGACTCTTCTGGTTGCGGGCCACCGTTAACAGTCGATTAATTCGCTGCGATAAATCCTGTTCTTCGCGTTGTTGCGCGATTCGCGTTTGCGCGCCCAGCATATCTGAGTTCAGCGCCAGCAGGCGCTTGTCGCCGGGCAGTAGTAGCAGGCCTTGTTCAATCAACGACGAACACAGCTGCCAGTCCTGGGCCTGGAGGGCATCCTGTGCGCCGCGAAATATTCTTTGCGGTAATTGCGTTAGCGCATCACTGGCCTGCTTGTGTACCGGGTTCAGTTTCAGCACCTTGCGATAATTCATGAAGGCGTTGTCCTGCTTCGGCAGGGTAAACAGGTTTTGTGCGGCCAGCGCCTTCGCCTGGTCCATCAACGACTTGATTGTGCGGCCCACCGCCAGCTGGTCTTCCACGGCTTTTACTTGCGGGTGTACTGGCCGCAGGGTTTTCAGCTCACCGATAAATGCTTCTGTCTGCGCGAACTGCTCGCGTTCAAGAGCGCGGCGGGCGTTGCCAAGCCATTCGTCAACGATGCTTTTCAGCGCCGCCGTGGCATCAGCGTTGTCGTTTTCCAGCGCTAGCGCTTGCTGCAAGTGGGCAACGGCATTGTTTTTGGCCGGCGAGAATACGTTACCCGCGCGTCGCTGCTGTTCGGCTTGACGTATCAGCGCTGCAACATCCACTGCACGTTGCCGTTGGCTTTTCTGTTGCAGAACCTGCTGTTCCAGTTCCCGCAGGCCGGGGTGGTCGGGCCAGACTTGCAGCCCTTGCTGCAATACCTGCTGGCTGCGTTGCCAGTCGCCGGTGCCGACATCGGCCTTGGCCTGTTGTAAAATTTTCCCCGGAAGTTGGCTGATTGCCTGTTGCGCGGCGCGATTATCCGGCTGCAGGGTAAGCACGGCGCGCCATGTCGCATAGGCGTTATCGGTGTCGGGGGTGGTAAATTTCTGCGCCGCAAATTGCTCAGCGGCCGTCTCCAGCAACGTGTTGAGTTGTTGCCCGCGCGCTTCGCGCGCTATATTTTCACGCCGCTTCTTCTCGCGTTTGCGTTCCAGTAACTCACGTTGCACCGCCAACAAGCCATTGTGCTCCGGAATAACACGCAAACCGGCGGCTGCGAGGCTGTTGCTGCGGGTGTCGGCATCGCTCGCCAGTTGTTCGCGGGCAAGGTTTTCGTATACGTCGGCGACTTGCTGCAAACCCGCGCGCGCTTGCGGGTGATCGGGTTCCAGCGCCAGTATTTGTTGCAGGCTGTGCACCGCATTGTTGTTGGCCGGTGTATTGAGTTTACGTTCGCCAATCTGGCGCTGGGCGAGCTGCAGCAGCCCTTGAATCTTGTCCTGTCGTTCACGCTCGGCGCGGGCGGTTTTTTGCTGGCGGGTCACGATTTGCTGCTGTAGTTGCAGCAAGGCCTTGTCGTTGGGCGCAATCGCAAGCGCAGCCTCGATATCTGCCAGACCGGCTGCCAATTCGCCCGCTTCCAGGCTGGATCGGGCGCGTTTCGACAGCGCCAGAGTCAGGCTGCTTAGGCCGGCTGTGGCTTGTTCGTTGTCTTTATCGAGCTGCAACACCTGTTCATAGCTGCTGGCCGCGTTGGCTTCCGCCGGGCTTATAAGTCGGCCTTGTTGCAGCTGCGTTTTTGCCTCCGCCAGCAATTCTTCCACTTTTTTCTGGCGCGCAAGGTTGGCTTGCTGCGCGCGCTTGCGTTGCGCTGCGCGTTGGTGTAATACGTCTCGCTGCTTGAGCAGTTGCGGGTGGCTGGTGGATATCGCCAGGCCCTGGTCGATAATTTCCCGCGTGAGGTCTTCGTCGTTAGCGGCCAGGGCCTGCGTTGCACGCTTGGCGAAGCGCTCGGCGATGACATCCAGACTGGCCAGCGCTTGCTTCTGATCGGGTGCCAGCGCCAGTACCTGGCGCAACGAATTGACCGCGTTGTCGCCATCGGGAGCGAGCAATTGATCGGCGTCGATTTGCGCCCGCGCCAGGGCAAGCAGGCGTTCGACGGCCTGCTCTTGCTGTTGTTGCCGCAGCTCTTTTTGGCGTCGCCGGTTCTGCGCTTCGACCTGCTTGCGCAAGTCTTTTAGGCCCACGTCGTCGGCAGCGAACTGCAGTCCCTTGTCGATCAGCGCCAGGCTGGCATCGAAGGTGCCGTGCGCTTGCTCACGCCGCGCTTCGATCATTATTTTGGCAACAAAAACAGTGGTCGCTGCACGCGCCCGCGGGTCGCTCGCAGCCAGTGCATTGAGTGCCGTCAGCGTGCTGTACAAATTGTCGCGTTCGGGAGCGATAAACCGTTGTTGTTCGATCTGGCGCGCGGCGACTTGCAACAGTTTGGTGTATTCCAGCTCTTGTTGTTCCGCCTGGTAACCCCGATAACCAATGACGCCCAACGCCATAACGCCGATTAAAGCCGCCAACGCCGCCCACTTCTTTGCCTTTCGCGCCGTTGGCGAGGACAGCGGGGGTGGCCCTTGTGGTGGTTTCTGGCCATCGTCAAGCACGGTGATGAGCTTGGTATCGGGATATTGCGACAACAAGGACTTTTGTTCTTCGGCCGGCTGCGAGGCTTGTGTTGGCTCATCGTTGCGGCGGTGCAGCAGCATGATGCGTTCGGTATCGTGCTCGCGTTCTATTTTTTCAATCGCGCTTATCAATTCTGCCGCATTTTGAAAACGTTGCGCCGGTTCTTTGGCTAACACTTTGCGCAACAGGTCTTGCAGAAAGCCGATTGGCTCGGGCAGCGTCGGTATTGGCTGGTTGACGTGCATAAACGCCACGGCAATCGGGTTGGACGCGACGTAGGGTTGTACGCCAATCAGGGTTTCGTAGAACACCACGCCCAGGCTATAAAGGTCGGAACGGCCGGTCAGCGTGCCCACCTGAATTTGCTCCGGACTCATGTAGGCCGGCGTACCGATTAACGAGCCGGTGCCGGTGAGTGCGGCGGTTTCCTCCGACAGGTGTTTGGCAATGCCGTAATCGGTGAGTACCGCGGTGCCATCGCGGCGGAACATAATATTAGCGGGCTTAATGTCGCGATGGATGATGTCGTGCTCGTGGGCGAAGCCCAAAGCCCGCGCCACCTGCTTTATGATGCTTAACACCTCCTGCAGCGACAAGTCTTCGTGCAGGCGGTCGTGTAATGTGCCGCCGGCAAGATACTCCATGGCGATGTAGCAACAATCATCGTTAGTCGCAATATCGTAAATATGAACGATGTTGTAGTGCTCCAGCTTGGCAATGGTTTTGCCTTCGAGCTTGAAGCGATGAGTGAAGCTGTCGCCCTTGGTCAGGGCAGAAGACATGACTTTCAACGCGCACGGCCGCCCCAGCGATTCCTGGATGGCGAGATAAACTGTCGACATGCCCCCAGTGCCCAGCTTTTTTTGAATAGTGTAGCCGTCTATTTGCAGGCTCATTTAACGCGTTATTCCTGTACGGGTTTACTCTTTCTCCCGGCAATCTATGTCACTTTCTAAGTAACTGTCGATTCGCCGGTTAAAGTCTCACTCTGATTGTGGTGTTTATGCGCATAAGGATGAGCGACTCGCTGGTGGTGGTCAAGCGAAAGTCGCTGGGAAATCGTACAGGTCCCAGACGGCGCCCAAGCAATGCCGCGACGCATATTGGTAATAGTAAGTGAGATATTTTGCGCAGTCGCGACAGCTAGGGGATACGAAAGCGGGGTATATGCGCTTCGCTGTGCGAAAACCCCGACGCCAACCAACGACAAGCCTGGTACAGGAATGCAAACAGTACAGGAATACAAACAGTCATGGAGATTGCCCGTGTTTAATTACCGCCGACGCGCCAAGTCTGCATGCCCGAACCTGCAGTCCGGATCTGCCCGCGACGCGCAATCAACAACTTACGAATTTGTTGCCACGTTCGATGCCACCGCGGCGGGCAATCCTGATGGCGGCGATGACAGCGGTATTTACACCATGCGCCCCGAAGATCGTTTTGCCGTGTTACGTTGCGCACAAGCAGGCGATGCGAACAAGTCGGCCACTCACGAAAAAGCACAAGCGCTCGCAGTGGCCCATAGAGTGCCAAAGGTGATTGCCGTCATGCTAGAGCCAGACGGGCAGAGCCGCTTTTTTCACCCTGAAGAATCACGCCGCGCTAAGCGCCCCGTTTGGCGGCCACTGCAGCGAGTCGAGAGCTGAAATGGCGATAGCAGCAGATCGAATGCGCCAGCCGCTATTGATGCCGCTACTATTGCCATTAGTGTGGCGCGCTAATGCCGTGCAGTCCTGTCCACACATCTGCTATGCTTCACCTCCCGTCGATCGCAATGCAGGCGTACCGACCTTACATGCTATTTCCAAGCCGCGCGGTCAAAAATCTGTGGATGCGAACGAACCCGAGATAGCCGCTTCTCTGACCACACGAGTACGAAAAGGTGAAAAGCTAGCAGAACAGCAGCTCGTCACTCGCTACAGCCGCGGGCTGCTCAGTTTTTTGCGGCGCAAAACCGACGATGACGATTTGGCCGACGATCTGCATCAAGACGCTTTTCGTATTGTGTTAGAGCGTTTACGCGGCAAAGGGCTGGAACACCCTTCCCGCCTGGCCGGCTTTATTCACGCGACTGCCAAAAATCTCGTCATTGCGCATTTTCGTAAGCAGGCGCGGCGCAAAACCGAGCCGGATTCTGCGCTGATCGACAATTCCAGCCACAGCGGCATATCACAAAGCGACGCAAGTATTCTCGATGAACAAGCCAAAATGGTGCGCAGCCTGATAGACGAGCTGCGTTCGGAACGTGATCGGGAAGTGCTACTGCGATTTTATTTAGACGAAGAAGACAAGCAATCGATTTGCAGCGTGCTGCGTTTAACGGAAAAGCATTTTAACCGGGTCATATTCCGGGCGCGCGAAAGATTCAGGGAATTGCTGTTGAAGCACGAGAAACGCAGCAATTTCAGGGTAGTGAAATGATGGAATTTTCGGTAACTAACGCATCGGCCATTGGCAATGCACAACAATAAGCCCAACGCGTAGCCGCTTGGGAGGAGTCTATTGATGAACGCCAGTTTTGTAGAACAACATCAAATTGTAGATCGCTATCTGCTAGGTAAGTTGAGCGAAGAACAGGCCGATGAATTCGAGGTGCTGTGCCTGCATGACCAAGGCGTGCTTGACCAACTGGAGCTGAGCGAGAAGATGCTGAACGGTTTTCGGCGCGCTGACGAGCAGAATATATTGCCGGCGATCGAGCCCCCGCGAGTGGCGCAAAACTCCTCGCAGCAGCCCTTACATGAAGCGCGTCATACCACCGCTGCCCGCGTATTCCCGGCGTGGAATTATGCGACCGCCGCGTCGCTGTTTCTTGGTATATGCCTGTTGTCAACGGTTACGGTTTTTTCGCAGCGTGAGGCGCCTTCCGCCGCCTTCGAACCGCAGATCAACACGCCGATATTTGAGCTTGCCCGAACACGCAGTGCCGCTGCCGAGCCGGACTATATAATTCGTATCTCGGCTGAGCCCGAATGGATGGTGTTATCCATGGAGCTGGGCCAGGTTGACTACGACCGCTATCGGGCCACATTGCTGGACCAGGATAAAAACGAGGTTTGGCAAAGCGATGGCCTGGAGCCGAATTATCAGGACTCGCTGACGCTGAGTTTGAATTCGGCCAAGCTAGTGGAGGGGAATTATGTGGTTCGGATCGAGGGCTTGGCCGGCACGGATAAGCCGGTGCGCGTTGCGGATTATGCGTTTGCAGCGCAGTTACGGAAATAGGCCGTCTTAACCGATTCCTAAACGTAAGTGCTCGAGCCAGTAAGCGCGCATAGCTGGCGTCGGGCGAAGTCATTTTCGCGAGAGTTTTGCCAACCTGGCCGCGTTGACCAAGTCATCCACTAACTGGTTCAATTTTCCTGAACTGAAGCTGGCCCGCAGAACCAGCTTGTGCGGCTTGGTTTGAAAGCGCTGCTCTCGCGGCGGCATTGATTGGACTTCCAACCCCTTGACAGCAGCATAGTGACCGCCTGTTTGAGTGATAGACCCTAATCTTTACGAAGGGCTTTAAGACGGGCTGCGATGTCGTTATATATCGTGGTGTGGTACGCACCATTAACAAAAAGTGACGAAGGGATTAACGAAGCGTCCATCCGTCACTTTTTTCAATTTACCTGCCTATTTCGGTCGGGCATAAATCAATCCACTGTGATCACATCGCTCAGTTTCGCAGTAGAAAATCAACAGGCCTTCCGTTCGAGTTTCTTTTTCTCCAACGGAAAAGACCGTTATGAAATTGGATTTCCCGTTTATTTCCATTGAGCCATTGAGGGTTTCCGTTCCTTCATTTTTCAAGCTCAGGAAATATTCCTCTAAGTCATCAGACTCAATAGATACGACTTTTTTGCCATAGGTGGCTCGTCCCGCATCGTTTTTGGCGCCAGTGGAGGTCTTATCTTGTTGAATGGACTGGCTCGTTTTTGATACTTCGCGCCCAGCGATCAATTGCGGCGGCTCTTTAGACTCACTGCCCGCTTTGTAGCCTAGTTTCAGTCTTTTCCACTCGTCATTAATCTCGCTAAAGCCGGCGCCCGGAATCACTCCAAATTGGTTCGGCCGATTCGAAGTGCGAGTCAATGCGAAAATACCTCCTGTGTTGACGGGCGGTGAATCAGCATCAGTACCGACGACTCGGACATTTTCGACTTGCCATATGTTAACAAATCTATCGCCCTCGCCATCAAAGAGTTCAACAGGTGGGCAATGGCCGCATGCCGTTAGCGCCAGCGCGATTGCGGTGGCGACTAGCGTTCTTGCCGCAAAGGTGCGCAATGATGACTTGTCCGGTGTCTGTTCCATCATGGTTACTCCTGTTTGTGTATCATCAATTAAGTATCATTATCGATTTGAAATACTGCTCACCGACGAAAGAGCAGTATGCCCCTTCTTCCCTGCCTGTTGCAACTGCCTAAGTGCTGCGAGGTGACCGGATTGTTTCAATACCTACAATTTGTTTCGTTAGCGCCAGTCACCCTGCAGGATAAAGCCGGCCCAGTAGTAAGGGTCACGCCATTTGCGTTGCCTGGAAATCCCCAGTTGCGCCTTGCGCAGGGCATCTGCCGGTCTTAAGCCTTGCTTTAACATAAGGCGGTAAAATTCCTGCATCAGCGTCGCGGTGGCTTCATCGGACGCACGCCATAAACTGGCCACAACACTAGGTGTGCCAGCATACATAAAGCCGCGCGTCAGGCCGATCAAACCTTCACCACGAATGTCTTGCCCCAAAGCCGCCTCGCAAGCGCTTAGCACTACAAGGTCGGCGTTGAGTTTAAGGCTGTAAATGTCGTGCAGGCGCAGAAAACCTGGCCGCGGCTGTCCATTTTCGTCGAATGCCGATAACGCAAGCGAGGATAGCTCGGGGTATTGTGTGTTGATCAGGCCGTGCGTGGCCAAATGCACGTGGCGATAATCGGCGAGCCGGCTGTCAAGCACCTTAGAGCGGTTGGCGGCGAATCCAGTTGCTTTAAACACTGACTCTGGGCCCGCCAGACTGGCTATGCCGTCGGCCTCCCGGCCGCTGGCTGGCAATCGAAACAGATTACGCTCCGGCTCTTTGGCAGAACGCGTCGAGGCATGGCGCTGGATTTTCGGGTTTCCCGCTAGTCGGTTATCTTGCCGGGTGAACACCGGGTCGGCAAAGATGGCAATGGATTTTTTTGCCGGTTCGAGCTTCTGCTGTGCCTTGCGTAGCGCAGCTAGCGTAGAAGCCGAAGGCAGTGTCACGACTTCGTGTTGCTCTAGCAGCGCGACAGATGAGTTGCCCGATCCGGATATTGGTAATGCTCCGAAAGGGATATATTGCAGCGCTCCGTCGGGAACGACCGCTACGCGCTTTCCGTTAAGGCGATTGGCTGCTGGCGCCAGAATCATTTCGGCGAGCCTGTCTCTAGCGCGTTGCGCAGCCCTTCTGGATGCACTATCCAGATCGAGCGTCTTAAGCTTGTCATAGACGTCGCGCGCAGCAGCTTCAATCTCGTTGCGCCCCGGTAAGCTCCAGCTTTCAATTGAATTGGTGGTGACACACCAAAGAAAACTTTGCTCCTCACCCAGCGTGTATTCCAGTAGCACAGTATCCGTATCTTCGGCATCGGCGGGCGTCAGCAAGCCCTGAATTCCTGCTGCAGCTAAAAGTTGAGGTTGGATTAGCTCCGCATATTGGCGGTTTTGTTTATGAATCCTGGCCTCGACAATATCAAGATCCGCTTGCACTGTTTGCAGGGTTGTTTGGACTGTCGCTGTTTCGCTGCTACCTCCAGCGATCAGCGTTTCTAATCTGTAGGCGAGTCCAGCCAGTTCCTGGCGTTTTTTGTCACGTACTTGCAATAGCTTAGGGTCTATTCCCTGGGTGTCGTCTGTGCGTGCCTCTGTAAGTAACTCTACTAAGGAACGGGCGCGGGCGCGCTCGCTTACCTCCAGTGCCAATGTTGCGTAGTCGGGCGCTTGCTCAGACGCTTCACGTCGTGAGCTTGCCAGTTCCATCAATAGTGCGATATGCAATTCGTAGCTTGGCAATTTCAAGCCAGTGAATGAAACCCGCAAGTCCGGGCTGCCGACTCGGTTGCGTAGGGCTTCGGTAATTTCAAGCGCCTTTTCGGCATAAGTTAACGCCTTCTCAGCCCGCCCAAGCTTATGTTCTCCCCGTGCCAAGGTTTGCAGCGTTTGTGCCTCGCCGACATCTGAATGCAGCGCTTGGTGTGATTTTAATGCTTCTCTGAGATCTGCCAGTCCCTGCGTAATATTGGTTTCTTGCTGAATCTTGAGTCGACCGCGTTCCTCTAGCGCAAATGCTCGTGCCAAGGCAGCTTCCTCGCCGGTGGCGAATTCCAGCGCCTGGTTAAAGTGGTTAATGGCGGAAGAATATTCTCCTTTTAGCGAATAATCTCGACCCAGTTCGATATGAGAGGTGGCCTTTTCTGCGGGTAATTTGGCTAATGTCAGTGCTTTTTTATGCGCGCTCAATGCTTCCTTCGGTTGCTGCAAATTGCGTAGCGCATTACCGATCTTCGTGTACGTTGTGACTAACGCGCTTTCCTCGACAGATCCTTGAAGCTCCAGTGCTTGTTCGAAAAAATTTAAAGCGGCTTGCCAATTACCCAGGCGGCTATAGGTAATGCCGGTACCGCTCAAGGCTCGGGCCTTACCTAGCCGATTACCAATGCTGTCGTATAGCTCCGCTGCTTCACCATAGCCGAGCAAAGCTTCCTGCAGCTCACCCAGAAATCCGTAAGCGGTCGCTAGATTCGCGAGTAGAAAGGCTCTCTCCAGGCGGAAGTCTCCAGCGGCTGACAGATCCAATGCCTTATTGTAGATTTCAACAGCGTTAGAATAGTTATCCAACATTTGGTCCGTTGTAGCGATATTGTTCAAGAGTTGTATCGCTTGCTGGGTCTCATTAAGTGCAATGAAGATATCGCTGGCTTTGACGAATTGCTTGCGCGCTTCTACCAGTTGGCTTTGCAGGTAAAATCCCTTACCCAAAATATTAATTGTCAGCGCCTGGTCATAACGGTTACCTTGCATCTGCTGTATCGTCAAAGCCTCGTTAAGAAGCTCCAGCGCACGCGTAAAATCGGCCTTCTCCTGCGTGTCGGTCAGTGCCTCGCCCTGCAGTCTTAACGCGTTGGCCACGACAAGCTTGTCGTCAAATTTTTTAAAAAGAGCTGAGGCCTTCTCGGCAAATTTCGCAGCCTTCTGCCACTCGAAAAGCTGATAATACTGCGTAGCCATGTAATAAAGCGTCCAAGCCTTTTTCTCAGTATCGCGCAGCCGATCCCACTCAGATTGCGCGATTTCGTACTGCACAATCGCATCAGCACGCAGCTTTTCGATCGCCTCTGAACCACTCGATTCCGCAATTTTAGAATGCAACCGCGCCGCCTCGGTCACTGCCTGCTCTGCTTTCAACCGGCGTTTATCGTCGCGCGTCTCGTTGTTCAATTCCTCAACAGTTAAGCGATACCGGCCTTGCTTCCTGGCATGCTCATTCGATCGTACCAGCACCTGGTAGGCGCCAGCGTTTGTGGTTTGCAGCAGGAAGGATTCTTTACCCACCCGCGCTGTGGGTGTATTGACGGTTGCGATGCTTTGCCCCTCGGGGTTGCGCACTTCGACGCTGGCATCGATACCAAGTTGCGTAACTTCTATACGAAAGTATTTGCTGGCGGGTAGTTCAATTTGATGAGTCTGCGCCTTGGTGCCGGTTAGCTCACGTTCTACGGGTTTTTGCACTGCGGTGACGGGCGAAAGGTTTGGCGCGCAGCCCGGCAGCGCTAGCAGAGTTATTGTCACTAGCAGGCACAGTGACGTGCAACGCATTGTCAAAATCCTTAGCTGTGGATCCACTAATCTCAGAGCGGGGGGCGACTCACATTGCGTATCGATAAGACAAATATCACAAAGGCGCTAACACATTGCCATGCTACGCTTTTAATATCAATGTTCTGCGATATTTGTGTGGCATTGCATTGAGGTTGGCGCGTGCGCGCAAACGTAACAGCTAGCGGTAGTAAGGTGGTTAGTATAAGCCTGTGAGGTTAGGGTTCGGGGTATTGCGGCGCTTGTGTCTACAACATAGATAAGAGTAGAAGTAGCAAAGCAGCAGCGAGTAAGCCGTAGAGTAGATAGTTTCTCTGTTTGCTATCCGTGGCGTCCACGAGTACGGCGAGTTCTGCGGTTTCCACATTGCTGGAATTGGGGGCCGCGATGACCTGCACGGTAACGTTGTCGTGGCCACCGCTTTCCAGCGCCTTCGCTATCAGCCGCTCGACGGCGTTTCCAGGGTTGTTCGCTTGTGCGAGTATTTCTGCAATCGTGTCGTCATCGACTTCTTCGTTAAGGCCGTCGCTGCACAGCAGTATCCATTGCCCTTTTTGCCAGTGGCCTTGCACGGTATCGACCTTCACCTGATCGATATCTTGCACGCCCAGGCACTGGGTAATGATATTTTTGTCCGGATGGCGGGCGACTTCCTCTTCCTTGATTGCGCCCGACGCGAGTAACATTTGTACGTAGGAGTGATCGGTCGTGATCTGGGTCAGGCGTTCTTCCGGATTGTCGGGCGACCAAAGGTAGGCGCGGCTGTCGCCGACCCAGGCAACTTCGTAGTCATCCGTTTTGCTTTGCAGGGCGACAACGGTAGACCCCATTCCCGGCGCGCCGATCTCGTCGTTCACCGCTTGCAGGATTGTGCTGTGCGCTTTTTGCACGGCATCGCTCAATGGCATGCCATCATCGAAGGCTTCGGCAATAGTGTCGCGGGCGATGGCGCTGGCGACTTCGCCGGCCGCGTGACCGCCCATTCCATCGGCAATTAGCCATAACCCCTTGTCAGAATTGCTGAAATAGGTGTCTTCGTTGTTACTGCGGCTGTTGCCTGTGTCTGATCCCTCGCCGTATTCAAGAGAGGGCATATAGTCGTTCCATATAGTTTGACTAGACCTTATGGATTAAATATTGGCATGCAAGCGCATATTACCGTGATATATCGTTGGGTAAAGTAATATTGTGCAAACTCTAATCTCTGCTGTCGATTACTCAAAGGAAGGTTGAGTGTATTATCCTAGAAACCGCAGTTGGATCACGAAAGTATGCACAAGCTCTTAATGCACCTGGAAAATTCGAAAAAGCTCTCATCACCAATAAGGTGACCGCGAGTTTTCCGAATCTCCCATGCACATCAATATCTTGCACATCTTTTTCGTGCCCAACTGCGGTTTCTAGGATTATTTGCTTACCGTTTTTATTCCTTATCGTTCGAGTCCGGCAGCATGCCGGAACAAAGATTAGGTAGAAGAGCGCAGGTATCGCGTTTGCAGATCTGCCATTGTCCGCTGGACTGATGGCCCGCATCCCTGCGTGTTCACTGTCTGCAAACACGATACCTGCGCTCTCCTTTTCGACCGTGCTGCTTGGGTCAGCTTGAATTTATGCTTCTTCAGTTGGGCTAAATTTGGAGCACTCGATCAGAAATTATCCTGCCGCAGAAAATCGCTGATAGCCGCTTCGTCATATACCAGATTGCCAATTTCGTCGCTGCCCACCGCCCAATCGCTGGGGCAGTCCTCGGTGGCCAATCCGTCATTGCGCGTGCGGCCAAAACCCGAGGCCGTATATACGGTGAAGTCGTCGGCATAAACATCGGCTAACTGGTGCATGGCTAAACTCCTGTCTTCTTTAGGTTAGCAGCGTGGCCGCATAATGTGTTAATGGCCTCTCTGCTCGTAACAATGCAGCTGCCATGCCAACTATCAGGAAACTTGCGGATATTGTATAAGATATTGAATAAAAAAGAGAAAATGTAAATTGTTGGCAGTTGCCGATTGAGCGTCTAAAGCTGTTGTTGGCTGCATGCTAACTGTTGTTGCTTGCCATGTTCGCTGCTGGCGATCACTTGATACGGCAGATGACGAGTGTGCGCTTGGTGCCGCAGGGCTGAGGGGAGAATCTTTCTGTTGGGTTCAAAAAAAAAGCAAAACATATTGTAATTTAGGGCGAAGTATGGAACGCTCAGCGAAAGCTAAAACAATAGGGAGCACGGAGATGCATGTACTCGATTCAAACAAGTTAATCATTTATTTCGACAATTTCTTGTGCCGTTTAATTAGGAATGACAAGTTTTTTTGTGCCGCAGCTAATAATTTGAAAAAGCCCGTTCACAAATCAAGGAGCAAAAAAGGATGCATACGAATATTTCCTTTGGGGCGTTTCAACTGTTCCCTGTATTTTCTGGCATCCCTCTGTTTGGCAGCTTATGCGACTGCGGGAGAATTGAATGACTTGGAAAATAGTCCCTTTCCATATACCCAGAACGAAATTAATGCGGGTAGGGCAGTGCAGAGCGTATGCGGACGGATGCTTGGCGTTGTAAATGAAGACCCAAACACCAGTGCCGAAGCTGATTTGGGAAGCGCGGATGCGGCGAGGCTCTTTGCTCGCTGCGGCGAGCTAGTCCGAACCTCGCGGGAATTGAATGCTATCGATGATGTCAGTTCCGATACAGCCAACCTGCCGGGGTCTGCCAACTCTGATCTGGCAAATGCTTTGAATGAAGTCATTCCCGAAGAATTTGAGACGGTTCAATCTGTGGCCACTGAAGCCGCTGCTGAGCAATTGAAGAATGTAGGCCGCCGATTGCAGGCTATCAGGGCCGGCGTGATGGGGCTGTCGGTTGCGGGATTGAATTGGAATCCATCCGGTGTTGACGTAGGAGGGACGGCAGGCAGCGATGACTACGCGCGCTTGGGCGCTTTTCTTACGGGTGTGTATGGTACCGGTGATCGAGAGGATTCAGATAATGTGGCCGAATTCGATTTTGATACTACTGGCATTACGATCGGAGTGGATTATCGGTTTGGAGCGGCCTTTGTCGCAGGAATCGCCTACAGCTACACCGACTCGGAACTGGATATCGCTAACGATTTCGGCGATATCGATGTTGAAAGCAACAGCGCAACTGTATACGGAACCTACTACGCAGAGAATTTCTACGTCGAGGGATTTGTGACCTTCGGTAGTAACGATTATAAGTCCAGCAGAAATGTCGATTACAATACGGATAGCGGTGAGAGGGAAACTCTATCCAGTAACACCGATGGCGATCAATTTACTTGGGGGATAAGCGCTGGGTATAACAACAATGCCGGCAACTGGTTGTATAGCTACTACTTAACCGCCAACGCCATTGATCTTACGGCCGATGGTTACACGGAGGCTACCGATAGTCCCAATGGCTCATTGGCTTTGATCGTTGAAGACCAGGATATCGAATCGCTGCAAGCTATTTTAGGGGTGCAACTGTCCTTTAATGCAAGCACGGAAACGGGTGTAGTTAGGCCTTATCTTGATGTTGCTTACCACTATGAATTTGAAGATGGCGACGACCCCATTACCGCGCAATATGCTAACGATCCATTCAGAGCGGAAGACGGTCATACCTTGCGCGTTTTAACGGACGCATACGACGAGGATTATTTTAGAATTACCTTGGGTGTCAGCGCAGTGTTTCAGGGTGGGACTCAGGTCTTTCTAAATTATGACACGGTGGCAGGTCTTGAAGACATTACCAGCAATGTCATAACTGCTGGTGTGCGCTTGGAGTTCTAACGCCCGTTCTAAAATACGGTTAAAGTGCTGAAGGTCTACGTCAGATTAACTTTTTTTAATTATCAAGGCCGATAAGAATATCTTTCCATACCTCATCCCAACAACAGGCGTGATCGTAGCCGTCGACGGCTATTAACTTGGCGTTGAGTTGTTTTGCGACCACAGCTTCGACTAGGTGTGGGGGGATGATTTGGTCTTCAGTGCCCACATAGTGAAATTGGCTTACGTTCGCCGCTACTGAAGATTCGTTGGCGGGGTTTATTGAACCGGGCAGCGGGGAATAGTTGTGCTCTTTTACCCAAGCATCAATATCGAGGTTACCCGCAAGAGTTACCAGATCCAACACATCACTCCGTATTCGAGCCAACAGGAATGCGATTGTGCCGCCGCCACTGTGTCCGAACAATCTAATCCCTTGGTAGTGCTTTGCGTAATTGTTGAGCGCAACATTCAGGCTGTCGATAATTTCGGGCGCATAGCGTTTCGTTGTCCACCATTGTGAGTTGGTACATTTCACATCGTCGAGTTTGAAATAACAAGGTCTGCCCAAATAAATACTGGGTGCTTCATCGAGAACCATCAACTTCAACATGATAGGATTTTTCGGCGTCGGGTTGGTCGAAACACTGATAGGGGTTTTCCAAGGCCGGCCATCGCCTTCGATGTAGACATGCAGTAACTTGCCTTCACCTTGCTTGCGAAACACCTGGTGTTTAAATTGTTCGCTGGCAACCTGTTCCGCTATGACGCCGAAATTCTCGGCCAGACGCTGCGCCGTCATCGCGGAACAGGCGCCAAGAATAATGACCGAGCTGAAAAATGCCAAGTAGTGCAAACGAGTTTTCCAGTTGGCTTGAGTCATCCGGGCTACAGCGGGCCAGCACCTATTGGCTATTCCCCATTTCATTTTTTAGATCACGGAGCATCCGGTTCTTTGGAAAAATTTGTTGTGCGGCCGCCAACAGGTTTCTCGCGGCCTCCGCTTTGCCGCTATCCAATAAACTGCGCACTTGGATGCCGATTTTTTGCTGAATTTCGTCGATACCCGCAAGCGCATCTTTATTGCGTGGGTCAATTGCAAGGGCTAACTTGTAGGTGTGGTAGGCACTTCTGCTTTCCGGTGCAATCAGGTAACCCATGGTGAAGTGGAGTTTGGCAACTTTAAGGTGCTTGGCAATTTTTTGTTGTTGGGCTGCGCTCAGCGGCACGGCTGGCCCAGACGGCGGTTCAGACAAGTAGAACACGCCGGCGAGTAATGCGATACCCAGGCTGCCACCGACCCACACCCATTTGTTGCCCGCCTTGGTGTCAGTCTGCGGGGGTTTCGTGCCGCGCCCAATTGATTCACGCAACGCGGCCGAGAATGCCGCGGCGCTGCTGAAGCGATCATCCGGTTCGCGCGCCAGGGCTTTGATAATCACGTTTTTAAACACCCGTTGAACTAACGGATCATCCGAGTCCAACGTGGTGACATGGTCGTCTTGCAGGCGGCTGAAAATTGCCGTCACAGAGGTGCCGGGAAAGGCCTTCTGGCCGGTGAGCATTTCGTACAGCACCGCGCCGGTGGAATACAGATCGCTGCGAGCATCGGTTGGCTTGCCCAAACACTGTTCCGGTGACAGGTATTGAGGCGTGCCCAAAATCACACCTGTTTTGGTGATTTCAGACTCCTCCATTTTGGCAATGCCGAAGTCTGCGATTTTGACCGTATCGTCTTCGAGCAAAATAATATTCGCCGGTTTGATATCGCGGTGCACTATCCCGTGCCGATGCGAGTACGCCAGCGCGCTGAGCACTTGTTCAGTAATGTGCGTTGCCTCCGTCAGGCTGAACCGCCTGCCACCGACAATGCAATCTTTCAGCGTTTTACCCTCCACGTATTCCATAACGAAAAACGGCATACCGCTTTCGTCTTCCTGGTATTCGTGAATGGTGACAATGTTCGAGTGAATCAGGCGGCCGGCCGCGCGGGCCTCCCTGCTGAAGCGCTCGCGTAGCTCATCGCCGGATTTGTCTTTCAGCAGGCTGCGGTGAATGGTTTTTATCGCCACCTTGCGAGCGAGGTGTGGGTCGTAGCCCTTATAGACGATACCCATACCACCTTCCCCAAGGATGCCTTGGATCTGGTACTTGCCCAGTCGCGTGGGGTCTTTCAACGTGTGCCCTTGTGGAGTTGTCGCCATGCTCGGCATAGTGTTACCAACCGAACCAGTAAAGATACTTCGCTACCAAAGCGGCCAGCGATCTATATCTATAGTGTCTCCAACTCTGAAGTGTTATTCAACGCTTATTAAATGAAACGTGGCGCGCCGATTTAGGCGCGCCGCGAAAAGGTGGGTGGTAAGCGTTAACCGGGATTAAAAAGAAACTCTCCCGATTCATGCCCTGCCATATGAATAGGCGCGTATTGCGGTACCTGGGCTTGCGCCAGGGTAGCGGAACTTTGCTGCATGTTGTCGAGCACCTGATAGTACAGGGAATAACCTTCGAGAACACCATCATTGTTGCGCAATGCATCCAGGAAGGCCTTTGCGAACACCGAATGGGCGCCGCCGCCGCCATCCAGAACGGGTTCCAGGCCGCCGGAAGTGAGCGTGATTCGCGCGCGTGTTTCGTCCATGATCTTGATCCACTCAGCGCGCACATCGTCAGGTACGTCGGTTGCAACGCGGGCCAGCGGGGTTTGTGTCAAGGTGCCGGAATAGCAGCTGTCTGCCACCACGAGAACATGCTTGGCGGCAACCGAAGAGAGTATATTGGTAATGTCTCCGTTAGAGATCCAGTTGGCGTTGTTGTCGTCGTCGGCATCGATGGGCAGCCAGTAGCCGCGCTTGCTGGCCTCGTCTAATTTACCGTGGCCGGCATAATATATCAGCAAGTTGTCAGACTTTTTCAAGGTGGTTCGGAATTCGTTCAATGCTGACATAATGTCATAGCGGTTGGCATTGAGTAGCAGCTTTGTTCTAAAGTTGTATTTTTCGCGCAGCAGGCGGTCGGTCGCTTGCGCGTCGTTCACCGCAGTCGCCAGGGTAGACAAGTTTTGGTAGTCGTTATTGCCAATAATCAACGCGTAATAGTTGCCGCTGGTGAGACCAGCCTTGCTGGCGGCTGCTTTTGGCTTGGGCGAATCAAGCGCTGAAATTTGCGCGCCTTTTACGCTCTGTGCGGGGTTAACAAACGAAAACGCGATCGCCGCGCGCCGGCCTTCACCGTCGATAACGACGACGTCCACCGGCGTTGGGTCACCTTTGATCGGCACACTGGCACGGAACAGATTATTATCAGCCAGCTCCGTGGCAACGCCGTTGACGCTGAGTGACACGAGGCCAGCGGGAGCGGATACTTTACCGATCACCTGCCGTTGTTCCTCAAGGGCGCGCAGCCTTACTGTTGCCTGACTGCGGGTCAGTATGACCGGTGGCTCGATGATCTCTATTCTCGGCGCATCGGTGTTGGCGGCTAATAAAGCAGGCGCCGCGGCGGCCGGTGCCACCTTGGCCGAATATTGTTTGGCTTCCCGTTTCAGCTTCTCTATTTCATGTTTCTGCCGGTTCACCTGGGCAACTTGTTGTTCGTATTGGCTGCTCAGTTGTGCCAACTGCTGTTGTTGCTCTGTCACGGCTAGCGAATGTTCTTCGCTCTGTTCGCTCAGTGCCTGGTCGCGCTTGACGCGTTCCATTTGCAGTGCGGCTTTGCTGAGTAAAAGCTGCTGCCGTGTGTCGGCCAACTGTTGCTGCGTTTGTGTTATCTGCTGCTGGTAGCCGGCTTTAACATTTTCGGTGCTGGAGAGCTTTTCGCTAATCGATTGCTGATTCGTTTCAAGCTGCTGATTCTCCTCGTTAATCTTGCTTAGCTGTTGCTCCAGTTGCGCGTGTTCGGCTTCCAGCGTCGCAATTTTGACCTCTAATTCAGCCCCCTCAGCGGATGCTGGTTGCTGGTCGCTGGCAGGTTGGGCTTTAGTCATCTGCTCAAGTTCGTTTTCGGTGGTTTGCAGCTGTTGTTCAGCTTCCACCAAAACCGAGGTTTGTGTTTGCAATGCCTTATCAAGGCGGCGCAGTTGTTGCTGAAGCTGCGCGCTCTGTTGCTGAAGTTGTGCGCTTTGCTGTTGTTGCTCGGTGAGTTCGCTCTGCACTGCCTTATGCGTTTTCAGCGGCACATGGGTTGCACTGAGGGTCGAGGCAAACAGCAGTTTGTCGCCGCTGATGCCCGAGGCGAGCCGGTACAGGTTGAGCGCTTGTTGTTTGTCACTGTCGACGCCCAGGCCCTGTTCGTACAGGTGACCAAGGTTAATCTGCGCGCGTGAAAAGTTCTGCTCCACGGCTTTTTGATACCAATGCGCAGCGACCTGATAATCGGGCATTAAGCCCAGGCCCTTTTCATAGATCTCGCCAACGTAAGTTTGTGCCTCGGCACTGCCCTCTTGCGCCAATGGCAACCAGACCTTGAGAGCGGTGCTGTAATCGGAGCGGTCATAAGCAACGTATTCGCCGCCGCGAATTTCACAATCGCTGCCCGAGGTTTTAATGGGCCGGCGCGGAGCCAGGAAGGTAAATTTGCTACCCAATTTCTTCACCTGGCCGGGCAACAGGCAGTCAATGATAAGAAATTCGTTTGCTGAAGTTGGGCTCGATTCGGGCGTAGCAGCGTTTTTGTTTGCGGTGCTGCTGCACGCGGTAAGAATGGCGGCCAGTAGCAGTGCAAATGCACCTGCCTGGCTTTTCCGTACAAGCTTCCGCCGGGTAACAAAAGATCGATTTTTTACTGTGAGAAAACGCATAGTTAAATTCCCTCGCGCCACGTTAGTCGATGAAAACCAGAATAGCGCAATCTAAATGTGGCCACAATAGGTGATCTATTAAACAGACGTGCGTGCATCGGTTCGCAAAGCCTTGATCGATGCGGTTAAAACCAAAAAGCGGCCCGCGCCGCGCTATGGCGGGCGGGCAATTGCAGCAAGACAGTCAATCTTTGTATGCTTACAGCGCTACAGGCATTCCTATGTCGGGTACAGCAATTTCCGGCGTGCCGGGGCGTGGCGCTGAATCGTAACCTGGTATTTCGGACTTGGCGCTGTCGATATAGCCCATTACATCAGTGTGATATTGCGACCAATCGCTGTCGAAAGTTGGTAGCGTGGGATATGTTGATGCCATGTCAAAGTCAGCCAATACGCTAGAACCACCACGAACAGCGGCAAGTGCAGCGCCATCCAGTTCAACATCCATTTTCAGATCTTTAATGTGCATGTGTTTCTCCTCTTGAATCAAAATGATATTGGCGCCACCTTGCGGCGCAGCCAACGGTTGAATTTTCTTGGGCG